>JBEBGA010000374.1:0-2846 GCA_040081695.1 Pyrinomonadaceae bacterium | reverse complement strand
GGGCATCATCCACGAAGACAAGACTTGCGTGTTGGGAAACGGAATGGTCATCGACCCGAAAGCCTTTTTCGAAGAGGTCGATCAGATCGCCGAAAAGGGAATCGCTGTGTCACCGGAGCGGCTCAAGGTTTCGAGCCGTGCTCACCTAATAATGCCGTATCACCGGGCGCTTGATCATACCTCCGAAGAGCGTTTAGGGAATGAGAAGATCGGCACCACGCTTCGCGGTATCGGCCCTGCATATGAAGATAAAGCAGGTCGGCGGGGAATTCGCGTTGCCGATGCAATGGACCCGGAGCTCTTGAAACTGCGGATCGAGCGAAATCTTGAGGAAGCAAACCGCATAATCGTCCTCTTTGGCCAACCGCCGCTTCGTGCCGACGAAATTCTCGAAGAAATTTCACCGCTGGTCGAGCGTTTGCGGCCGTTCGTATGCGAAACCTCGCATTTCCTAGCCGAGGCCCGCAAAGCTAATAGAAAGATCTTGCTCGAAGGTGCTCAGGCGACGCTGCTCGACGTTGATCACGGCACATATCCGTATGTCACGTCGTCAAATCCGACGGCCGGCGGGGCTTCGGTCGGGGCGGGCATTCCGCCGCATCATATTACAGGTGTTCTCGGCATTGTTCGCACGTATGCGACCCGCGTCGGCGAAGGGCCGTTTCCGACTGAAATGGTCGAAGCCGAAGAAGATATGGCGAACCTTATTCGTGAGCGTGGCCGTGAATATGGTTCAGTTACAAAACGTCCGCGTCGCTGCGGCTGGTTTGACGCGGTCGCAACACGATATGCCGCTGAGTTGAATGGATTTGATTCTGTCGCCCTGACAAAGCTCGATGTGCTCGACGCTTTGGAAGAAATAAAAGTGTGTGTCGGCTACGAGATCGACGGAAAGCGAGTCGATTCTTTTCCTGCCGTCTCAAGCGAACTGCGGGCGATCAAGCCGATCTACGAAACGCTGCCGGGATGGATGACCGACACGGTTGGCACGACGGAGTTCGACAAGCTGCCCGTAAACGCTCAGAAATATGTGCAATTCCTATCCGATCAGATCGGCACCGAGATCGGCCTGATCTCGACCGGGCCGGAACGCGATCAGACGATCATTTTGAAAGAATCCGTGATGGAAAGCTGGTTTGCTTGAGTTGCAATGCCGAATGTTGAGATCGTAGATTTTTCGGATGAATGGGCGGAGGATTTCGCCTCGTTAAATTACGAGTGGATCGAAAAATATTTTTCGGTCGAACGGCACGACCAAGAGATACTCGATGACCCGCAAACCTTCGTCATTGATCCCGGCGGGCATATATTTATGGCCATGGTTTCGGGCCTTGCGGCCGGAACCGTTGCCCTTATTCCTTCGGGTGACGAAGTACTCGAACTAACAAAAATGGCTGTCGCACCTGAGTTTCAGGGAATGGGTATCGCCAATCACCTGATGGAGAGCTGCATTGCTCACGCCGAAACAAACGGCACGCGACTCATCTTTCTCGAATCGCACCGCTCACTACAACCGGCCCTGAATTTGTACCGCAAATTTGGCTTTGTTGAGGTCCCGACAGACCCTAATTCCGAATACGCTCGAGCAGATATTCGAATGGAACTTGCCATTACCGGCGTCAATAGGTAAAATCTTCAATTCGGCCAGCCTCGGCTGTCCGCGTGGTCCGATAGCTCAGTCGGTAGAGCAAGTGGCTTTTAACCACTGGGTCGCAGGTTCGAGTCCTGCTCGGATCACCATTTTTACGCAAAAAGGCAGCCGCGATGGGCTGCCTTTTCGCTTTGTTATTTACATAAACTATTTATCTTGTTTTCCGGGTGACGGCGAAGCTGCTGGCGTTGACGCTCCCACAATGTAGCTGTCGCGGGCACGTAAGACGAGATTGGGCCTGTCCACACGAACGCGGATCTGCTTTCGCTGGCCGATCTTACCTTCGTCAGATGGGACATAACCAATGTTGTACTGACGGCGCAGCTCCTCAGCGATGCCCTCAAATGCAGCGGTCAGTCCGCCGGGAGTCGATTCCGGACGGAAAACACGCCCGCCTGTTGCGTCGGCGAGATCCTCAAGATATTTTTTGCCAACAGTATATTCTTCGGCAGTGACGCCGCGCGTTATGACCTGTTGTGGATCGCCCCAAATGCTTGGTCGCCCGATCTGACCATTACGCTGTCTGTTATCTAGATAAGTGTTGTAGTAAATGGGAAAGATAAGTGAATCCGATTCCTCAGCGTAACTTAGCGTGTTGTCATAGGTCTGTTTTCGCGAAGTTGTGTCAACGCCATCAGTAAATAGAACAACTGCCTTGCGGCCCGTGATCTTGCCGAGCTGCTTGCGCAGGGCTTCGTCAACCGCGCTGTAGAGTGAAGTCCCATCGCCGAAATTTGCTTTGTTGATAGCTTTATAGATCTTTTGGCGGTCAGTCGTTGCCTGAGTGCGGACGTTGACACTGCCGTTAAATTCAATGACTACGACGCTGTCCTGTGGTTCGAGTTGATCAACAAACGCGATCGCAGCTCGGCGAATTTCCTCGATCCTGTATGCGGTTGAGGGGCTTGTGTCGATCAATAGGGCTACGGTAAAAGGCTTATCGGTCGTTCCAAAATAGGCGATCTCTTGCTCCTTACCGTCCTCAAAGATCTTAAATTCCTGTTGCCGAAGTCCTGGAATATAAAGCCCGTTGCGGTCAAAAACAGAAACGGGGATCGTTACGAGATCGGTAGCCACCCTGAGCGTGTCTTCATCGTCTCTAGTCTCGCCCATCGATGGTGCGAGTATTTTCGGAGCGTCAGCTTCTTGTTTGCCGCCGATACTGATGCCCGGAAAACGGTCAGCGATCCGGACC
>JBEBGA010000071.1:0-10753 GCA_040081695.1 Pyrinomonadaceae bacterium | reverse complement strand
CACATGGCTGTGCAAGAATTGGTGGTTTCGGACGTTCAAAAACCGTAGGAGATGCGCCTGCATCTATAGATTTAGTCAGCGACGACTGCTTGAAGTATTATGAAAGCACAAGTCTTACCTTTAACTACGCAGAGAGCAGAAACGAATAAAAACATCATGAGAAAAGCAATTTCCGCATTCTTACTATTCACGACATATATCAGTTTTATTTCGCAGGTGGCGGTTCCCGTCAATGCGCAGATCATGGGCAAGACGATGGAACAAAAGCAGAAAGACTTGCCGGCAGGGCTTAAATTCCGCCTGAGCGAAGGCGTCGAAGGGGCCGAACAGCGGGAAAAACAGGCTCTCGCCGCGACCGATCCACTGTCCGAAGGCGATGCCAGCAATTTGTTAAAACGCATCCCCGAAATAAAACCCGCAGCGGATGATAAGACCGAGTTTGCTAAGCGAATCGGTACGCTGCCTGCTCCAAAATCAGGCAACCGGATACCGGTAAAATTTCCATCCGATGAGATGCGAAATCCGCCAAACGTAAATACAAATCCTAATGCTCTCGAAGTCATTCGTTTTTCGCCCGAGGGCGATGTCCCGCTCGCACCGGATCTAAGCGTGACATTTTCACAGCCGATGGTCGCCGTTACCTCGCAGGACGAGGCGGCCAAATACGCCCCAGTCGAACTCACGCCGCAGGTCGAGGGACGCTGGCGTTGGCTCGGGACAAAAACGCTGATGTTTGATACGACAAAGCGTTTTCCGATGGCGACAAAATTTACGGCACGCGTGCCCGCCGGAACTAAGTCCGCGACGGGACAAGTACTTGCAAAAGATGTCGTTTGGACATTTACGACTCCTCCGCCAAAGGTCGAGACGATGATGCCAAATGGCGGTATCACTCGGCGTGACGCGTTGATGTATGTACAGTTTGATCAGGAGATAAATCCTGAGGCTGTGCTCAAAACGATCAATGTGACGGGGCAGGGAAAACGTCTGCCGCTGAGGCTTGCGACACAGGCCGAGGTCGATAAGGACGCGAGCATCTCGTATTACTCAAAACAGGCACAGCCGCGACGATGGCTCGTGTTTCGAGCAGTAAATTCAGATGGATTGACCGAAAATGCTCTGCCCGCGGCATCGTCAATTTCGGTCGTTGTTGAAAAGGGAACTCCGTCCGCCGAAGGCCCGCTTACTAGCACAGCTGCACAGAGTTTTGGCTTTCAGACGTACAGTCCGCTCAAATTTAGCGCGGGTTATTGCGGATGGCGTGACAACAAAAATTGCTCGCCGTTTGAATCGTGGTATCTCGAATTTAACAATGCGATCGAGGCGTCAAAATTTACCAAAGAGATGATCAAGATCGAGCCTGCAGTCGAGGGTTTGACGATCTATCCGTCAGGCAACTACGTCTATATCACCGGCTATAAAAAAGGCCGCACGACTTATAAGGTCACGATCAATAGTAGTGTTTCTGACATCTTTGGCCAGTCGCTGGGGCAGCCCGCCTCGGCAACGATCAAGGTTGGCCAGGCCGAAAAGAGCCTGTATGCACAGGGCGGTTTTATGACCGTACTCGACCCGACAGCAAAGCCGACATTTTCGATCTATTCGACCAATCAAAACGCCGTAAAAGTGCGGATGTACACGGTCGAGCCAAACGATTGGCGGCAGTTTCAGGAGTATGTCCGACGCATAAATTATGACGACGGTAAAAGGCCCGCGATGCCGGGGCGACTCGTCTATGACGAGATCGTAAATGTTGCGAGCAAGCCCGATGAGATGGTCGAGACCCGGATCGATCTCGCGAGGGCTTTGAGCGGGGGATTCGGAAACGTAATTGTCGATATTGAACCGACTGTTCGTAAAGACAAATACGACCGGACACGCATTATCACTTGGCTGCAGGCGACGCAGATCGGGCTCGATGCATTTGTTGACAACACCGAATTAGTCGGTTTTGCGACCGATCTCAAAACAGGCAAACCGCTTGCGGGCGTCGATCTGTCGATCTTTCCGAACGGCAAAACAGTCGCTAGCAATCAGTCGGTGGAAAGCGAAGACAAAGGTTTTATCGCTCGTGCGTGGGATTGGGTTGCGAGTTTTGGCCGCGGGCCAAACGCAAGTGAGATCGAATCGATCGACACCGATGGCACCGCCGGGACGACCGAAACGGTTCCTGAAGCACAGACTAACAAGACCGGCGACAACGGCATTCTGCGTTTGCAATTGCCCGATTCACCGCCAAAGCAGGGACAGAATCTGTTGATCGCTAAACGCGGCAAGGACACTGCATTCCTGCCCGAAAATACCGAATATTACTGGCAGGACAACGGCAACTGGTACAAAAAGAGCCAGACGGATACGCTGCGATGGTTCGTTTTTGATGACCGCAAGATGTACAAGCCGAAAGAGGAAGTCGCCGTCAAGGGCTACATCCGCAAATTAACTGCAGGAAAACTCGGGGATGTAGAGGCACTCGGCGATGCGGCAAACGGCCTGACGTTTTCGGTCAAAGATCCTCGGAACAACGAGATAGCAAAAGGCACGGCAAATCTCAACGCTTTTGGAGCTTTCGATTTCAAATTTGCTCTGCCTGACAACGCAAATCTTGGTTACGCGCGCATAGATCTCACGACAAACTCGAGTATTTCGGGCGGGTCTTATTCGCATCAATTTCAGATACAAGAATTTCGCCGGCCCGAATTCGAGGTCTCGACCAAGGTGGCATCCGAAGCCCCGTTCTTTGTTGGCGGCAATGCGATGCTGTCGGTCGATGCAAAATACTACGCCGGGGGCGGGCTTGCAAACGCTGATGCTAACTGGACGGTAACCGCGAGCCCAACAAACTACACCCCGCCAAATCGCGGCGACTACACATTTGGCACATGGACGCCGTGGTGGGGACGTTATGATTACAACGAGTTTGGCGGTAGAGGTAGCTACGGCGGTGGGAGTTCGCAATCCTTCAAAGGCGTGACAGACGCGAGCGGTAAGCATTTGCTCAAGGTGGATTTCGAATCCGTCAAACCTGCACGGCCTTACACGATCTCTGCGGCGGCATCTGTCATGGACGTTAACCGCCAGACATGGTCGAGCTCGACCTCGCTGCTGGTGCATCCTTCGGCGTTGTATGTCGGGATCAAAACGCCGCGAACATTTGTCCAAAAGGGCGAAAAGATCCAGATCGATTCGATCGTTTCGGACATCGACGGCAATCTGCAAACCGGCCGCGACGCTGAGATCAAGGCGGTTTTGAAAGACTGGACGTTTGATAAAGGAGCGTGGAAAGAGGAGACCATCGACGCGCAGACGTGCACTGTCAAATCATCTGACAAAGAGCAGAAATGCGAATTCGTCGCTAAGCAGGGAGGTCGTTATACGATCACTGCGACGGTGATGGACGACAAAGAGCGGTTCAATGAGAGCGAACTTACCGTCTGGGTTCCGGGTGGCAAAACACCGCCGAAACGCAATGTCGAGCAGGAAGAGGCACAGATCATCCCGAGCAAGAAAGATTTTGCTCCGGGCGACGTTGCCGAGCTGCTTGTGATCTCGCCATTCACTCCGGCTGAGGGCGTACTGACGCTTCGCCGTGACGGCATTTTGAAGACTGAGCGGTTCACGATGAAAGATTCTTCAATGACGCTCAAGATCCCTTTGGATGAGAAATATCTGCCTAACATTACGGCACAGGTCGATCTTGTAGGAGCAAGCCCACGGACGAACGACAAGGGCGAGGTTGACGCAAAGCTTGCAAAGCGTCCGGCTTTTGCGACCGGCAATATCAATCTGGCTATATCGACCGCGACGCGCAAATTGACAGTTACGGCTGATCCGGTGGACAAAACACTTGCCCCCGGCGGCGAGACTAATGTCAATGTCGATGTCAAAGACAATCGCGGTGAACCGGTTGCGAATAGCGAGGTTGCGATCATCGTCGTTGACGAGAGCGTGCTTGCTCTGTCGCGATACACGATTGCCGATCCGATGAGCACGTTTTACACGACACGCTCGACCGGTACGACCGACTATCATTTGCGGAAAGACATTTTGCTTGCTAACCCGGACGACGTAAAGGCACCACCACCGGCCGTCGATCTAGTCACCGAAAGCAGGCAAGAAGTAATGTTATCGGGCCGTGCGTCGGGCGGAAGCCCGGCTAAGCCGGTGCCAGTTTCGGCTATGAAGAAAACCGCCGAGCGGGATCGTGATGACGGTTTTGCTGCGGACGAAGAAAAATCTCAGAACCAACCTGACGAGACGCCTATAAACCTGCGGCAAAATTTCAATGCGTTAGCGTTGTTCTCGCCGACCGTTAAAACAGATTCGAGCGGTCGTGCGGTGGTTAACATCAAATTGCCAGACAACCTGACGCGGTACCGCATCACGGCGGTTTCGGTCGATACTGGACGGCGGTTTGGTAAATCAGAATCGACCATCACGGCAAAACAACCTCTGATGGTGCGGCCGTCTGCACCGAGATTTATGAACTTTGGCGACAAGGTAGAGTTGCCTGTCGTCGTTCAAAATCAGACCGACAAAGATATGGCTGTCGATGTCGCCATTCGTGCGACCAACGCTGACTTGACTGGCGGGAACGGAAAGCGTGTCGTCGTCAAGGCAAACGACCGTGCCGAGGTGCGATTCCCAGTATCGGCGATGAAAGCGGGAACCGCGCGGTTCCAGTTCGCGGTCACGTCGGGCAAATTTAGCGACGCGGCGGAGATCTCGCTGCCTGTTTGGACACCAGCTACGACCGAGGCTTTTGCTACATACGGAACAACAGATCAGAACGGAGCGATCGTGCAGCCGGTGCAGACGCCGGGTGATGTTTATCCGCAGTTTGGCGGGCTTGAGGTTACCACCAGCTCGACGCAGTTGCAGGAGCTGACCGATGCGTTCCTCTATCTGACAAATTATCCATATGCCTGCTCAGAGCAGATCTCTTCGCGAATGATCTCGATCGCCGCGATGCGTGATGTGCTGGGTGCATTTAAGGCTAAGGAAATGCCAAAACCTGAGGAACTGAACAAATACTTTGCCCGCGATATCGAGATACTGCAATCGCGGCAGCGAAACGACGGTAGCTTTGGCCTGTGGAAACGCGACAAAGAGCGATACGAGTATCCTTTCCTCACGGTCCACGTAGCCCATGCTCTGGCTCTCGCCAAGGCAAAAGGCTATAAGGTGCCCGATGCGATGATCACCAAGGTCAAACCGTATCTAAAGGACGTGGAAAAGCACTATGACGAATGGTATAAGACCTCGCCTGAGGTGCGCTGGACCATCTCAGCGTATGCCCTATACATCCGCGATATGATGGGCGACAAGGATGTTGCCAAGACCAAGAAGCTGCTTGCGGAAGCAACGATCGAGAAGATGCCTTTTGAGGCTCTTGGCTGGGTGCTGTCGGTACTGGCTAACGACCCCGGCTCTAAGGTCGAGACCGACGCGATCATTCGTCACCTGATGAACCGCACGACCGAGACGGCCGCGACCGCTAACTTTGTTACGGATTACCGCGACGGTGCGTGGCTCATCATGGCTTCGAATCGCCGTGCAGACGGCGTGCTGCTCGAAGCGATGATCAAGGCCGATCCTAAGAACGACCTTATTCCTAAGCTTGTTCGGGGTCTGCTCGCTCATCGCACCAAGGGTGCCTGGTCGAATACGCAGGAGAATGTTTTTATTCTGCTGGCACTCGACAAGTATTTCAACGCCTTTGAAAAGGTCACACCTGATTTTGTGACGCGGATCTGGCTCGGAAACACATACGCAGGCGAAGAAGCGTTTAAGGGACGCTCTATCGATTCGAAACAGCTCAACATACCAATGTCATATCTGACCGAACAGGGCGGAACGTCGAATCTGATAATCGATAAACAGGGAGCCGGGCGGCTGTATTACCGCATCGGTATGCAGTATGCACCTAAGAACCTCAAGCTCGATCCGGCGGATTATGGTTTTACGGTCTTGCGTAAATACGAGGCCGTCGATAACAAGGAAGACGTTAAGCAAAACGCTGACGGCACCTGGATGATCAAGGCCGGGGCACGCGTCCGCGTACGGTTGACGATGGTCGCTCAGGCTCGCCGGTATCACGTCGCTCTGGTCGATCCACTGCCTGCGGGATTGGAGATACTCAACCCAAGCCTTGCGACGACCGAGAGCATACCTAACGATACCGGGGCAAATACTGCGGTTATCGAAAACGGTTCGCGGTCATTTGGCAGAGGATACTGGTGGTACCGACAGTACTGGTTCGATCATCAGAACTTTAGAGATGAGCGGGCTGAAGCATTCACCGGCCTGCTATGGGAAGGGGTGTACAACTACTCATACGTTGCCAGGGCGACAACGCCGGGGCAGTTCGTAGTGCCACCTGCCAAAGCCGAAGAGATGTATCACCCCGAGACCTTTGGCAGAACGGGAACTGACTTTGTCAGGGTTGAATAGACCCGACAAACATCATAGACACGCGCAAAAAAAGGCGGTCCGAAATGGACCGCCTTTTATTTAATGAGTAACTAGTAATTACTGTCCGGCATAGAAATCAACATCGGATAGATTATCCAATAGCTGAACAACTCTAGGCGAGAAGTTATAGTTTCTGGATCGAACTGAGACGACGTAGGAAACACCCGTTTCGAGATCCTCGAAAGAATAACGTCCGCCTTTACCTGTTGTTGTGGTACTAGCAAACCCGTTTGGACCAGTGATAGTCACAAAGACATTAGCGATCCCGCGACCATCCGGCCCCTGAGCAACGCGTCCTGAAAGGGCTACACCGGCGGCGGTTGCTGCGCGCTGAACCGAGATATCGGAAATGAAGACGCCGGCAGCGTATGTGTTGAGCAGAACAGGGTCAACGCCGAGTCCTGTTTCAGGGACATATGTAAAAAGCCCCATCACCGTGGACGACCCAGCCTCTTTGGTGATATAAAGCGTACCGGACGATCCGTAATCCATACCGATTCCACGCCCACTCGCACTGGTGAGAAACGGGCCGTTTCTTACTGTTGTCATTCTACCCGTATTTGGGCCATCGGGTGAGCCGCCGAGGCTGCCAACCCTGACGATCGAATCCACCGACCAATCCCAACCGTACAGCGTAGTCGTTCCCGAGCTAGGGTTGGTGTATGCCGAAGCGGCCATCTCCATGTTTCGGATTCCGGCATTCGGGTCGCCGAGTACATAATTTAGAGCCGTCTGATTGGTCAATACACTGGTATTGGGATTAAGAGTGAAATTATTGACCACCGGGTTAAGAGCGCCGTCGAGATTTGCGGCGGTGAATAGCCTTATCACATCAATGACCGGGTTAAAGTCGATCTCGATACGATTGTTTGCGTCGGCAAATGGCAGTGTAAATCCGCTTCCAACCGGGAAAAGCTGACTTGTGGTCAAGCTGACAATATAAAGCTGGCAAGCCGTACCGTTAGAACTGACCGCGTATAAGGCTCCGTTTGACGGGCGGAAATCAATACTTCTAACAGTATGCCCGGCAACAAGTCCGTTGGTCATTGGGCCAATTGTGGTTATAGTTCCCGGTGTTGTGTGGTCAAAGCGAACCAAATTCGACACGGTATCACCAGTGCTGTTGGTGGTTTGAAGACCGAAAATGGTCTCAGCCTGAGCATTTAACGAAAAAACAGTAGTGAAAAGCAAAGCACCTAAAGATGCCAAAAGTATGCGTTGAAGCCTCATAACAAAACTACTCCTGATCAGAGCCTGTCAATTGGACAGGACAAAAAGATTTCCAAAAAAAAATTGCGTAACCTTCGGACTACCTTCGCGGTGGAACCAGGTATCCCGGGATCCGACACGGAGCAGGGCTTGGCAAACACGCAACATTGATCGAATACGCTCCCGATGTGATAGGGTCGCCTGCTGCCGAATAACCATCGATCACGATGTTATAAATACCAGCCGGCATTAGGGTAAACGTGACCTGTTCCGAATTGTCCGCAAGGTCCGGCGGGTTGCCGCTTCCTGCATTATCAGCCATGACTACCGCGGTGGTCGCACTGTTTCCGCATGTTGCATCATAAACAATGATCGAAAGATCATCCGCATTTGGTGCTGCATCCGAGGGGTCGAGTGTGATCTGTAAGCTCGTAGGCTGAATGAAGGCGATCTTATAGGCGACGTCAGGTCCCGTTCCGGTACCCGTATAGGCATAGCCACGATCAGGGAAAGTGCCGCTTGTAGCTTCACAGGTTGGGCTTGGGCATCCGGTCGGGCCGCCGGTCACAGCATCGCCGACCAGATCATAATTGTCCGTAGCTCCGGTGGTCGTTCCGGTATCCGTAAATGGCAGAGAAGTAATAAATGAAGTATTTTGATTACAGATGTCTGCCTGAAAGGCGAGAGCGGAGATCATCGTCGGCTGTTTTTCTTTCGATGGATCGATGAGATACCTTTGACCGAGGTCCGAGCCGTACCTTTTCCCATAGACCTGATTTTTAATCGCGCGAGTGTAGTCAACGCTTCGGCGAGGACCATTTAAAAGGTCTTTATGCCGCTGGGCAACAGCCTTAGCCGCATATATGTCATTGCCGATGGCAAAGCATAAAACAATAACTACACACGCCAGAAAAAGCTGATAACGCTGCAATCTTCCCAGCAGCCCCAATACACTGGCTCGGCTGATACGCCTGAAATCCTTCATCTTTATCTCTCCTGAAAAAAAAACTAGATACCCCTATATGATACTCAAACAGGGGATAAAGTTCAACTAATTTAAGAGAAAAAACACAAACCTGAGTGCGGGCAATTTAGTCGCAAGCCCATAGGTCTGAACCCCTTATAAAATGGAACCTTTCAAAAACCTGACTATTATCACAGATGCAGGTCAAAATCGACAAGTTGCATCTGCGTATTATTTAGAACTTTCGATAATTACCCGAAAATAGATTCATTTATACTAAAGTCCAAGACAGCTAAAATCCGTAGAAGGGAAATGTCTGGACAGGCGAGTGATCCGATCGCGTTGTTCATCGTTCAGTACTAATTTGCCCCGTCCTGTTCCACCTTTGTTAAACCGGTTCTTTTCACGGTCGGATTCTATCTCAGTCAGTTTTTGGTCGATCAAAGTTGCCGGGGCGTCTATTCCGTAAAAGCTGAGGACTCGGGCGACCATCGCGGCTTTGTCTGCGACCATGTCTTCGTAGGTGATCCAGTTCACCTCCAGACGACCCTCTTTTTCAGCCCTCTGCCACGAAGCAACGAACTGGAAATACCACGGCAGGACATACTCGATCAGCAGATCGATCTTTTGGTCATCGTCAAAGGAAAGGAACTCTTCCTTGTCAAAATAGGTGCTGAACACAAAACCGTTCGTATAAAAATCGAGCAGACTGGCGGTCGTGTCAAAAATATTTCTAACTAACACGGTCGGTCTTATCCCAAATGCTTGCATCATCTGGATATTTGCTTCGGATGCACGTGCATGCTGTTGCGTAACGGTGTTAACGTTGCCGAATTTGATCAGATGCGGTAGATCGAGTTCCTGTTCATTTTGGAGCGATGCATAAACCGCAAACATAAATTTGAATCCGGTTATACTAACCAGCAGATTTTTCAAAAAAGTCGAACCGCTTTTTGGGGCACAAGTTATAAAAACGTGCCTGCCGAGATCGGCTTCGCTAAATTGAGTTGTGTAATCCCTTAGTTGTGCGCGAGTCTTAACCCGAGCGAGTGCGTTCGTGAGGTCGATATAATACGAAGGACACTGGTCGAAAACCAAAGCCCTACGGATGAAAAATAATGCTGCTTCGAACTGCGCGGCGTTGTAAAAATCAAGGGATAGATTTCTCAGCTGGTCTGCAAATTTTGTCCGAAATGCTTTATCGTTAACGAGCGGCGATGTCAGCGTTAGAGCTTGAACCTCGGGTATGTAGCGATTTACGTGGACTGGTTCGTTGTTAGTGAGTAGTTGGTTGATCCTGGCTTTGTAAGCGGTGAGTAGGTTATGCGTGACAATATCGCGAACGGGCGAGCGTTCGGGAGCGGCTTGTAAGGCTCCCTTAAAGGCCGATATCGCCGCATCGTGTTGCCCGGAATTCAGAAATTCAAGGCCGCGCTCAACGTCCTGTTGTATCCGCAAGGCGGTTTCCTGCTCCTCAGGGCTGACCGTTACTTCGATCGGGTTGGTCTCGCTCATAACAGAAAAAGTATAGGTTAGGCGACAAGATTTCGCGACGCCAGATACTGCAATATCAAGTCCGCATTTTCGTCCACTGACATTTTGGTCGTATCAAGCGTGATCTCAGCATTTTCAGGCATCTCGTAAGGATCGTCGATCCCGGTAAAGCCTTTGATCTCACCGCGTCGGGCCTTTGCATACATCCCCTTGGTATCGCGGCTTTCGCAGACATTGAGCGGCGTATCGACAAATATCTCAACAAAATTATCGCTTCCCATCATCTGCCGCACCTCGCTGCGGGTTGAGCGATAAGGGCTGACGGCTGCGCAGATCACGACTCCGCCGTGACGGACTATTTCGGAGGCGACAAAGCCGATCCGAAGGATATTAAGATCGCGATCTTCTTTGGAAAAGCCAAGGCCTTTGGACAAATGCGTGCGGACA
This sequence comes from Pyrinomonadaceae bacterium, assembly GCA_040081695.1. Classification (GTDB taxonomy): domain Bacteria; phylum Acidobacteriota; class Blastocatellia; order Pyrinomonadales; family Pyrinomonadaceae; genus OLB17. The sequence continues at coordinate 168 of JBEBGA010000071.1, read as the reverse complement.
ACGTCGCCGTCGAGCACAGTCACCCGGCGGCCGCGTTCATTTAGCAAAATTGTCAAAACCTCGGCGGTCGCTGATTTTCCTGCGCCGCTTAACCCGGTGAACCAAAGGCAAACGCCCTGTTTTTCTGGCTGCGGATAGCTTTCGGCAAGTATCGCCGCGATCTCGGGC
>JBEBGA010000373.1:0-2859 GCA_040081695.1 Pyrinomonadaceae bacterium | reverse complement strand
ATACTGACTTGTTTTTGGCGAGTGTTTTCGAATTTGCCTCGGTATTCTTCCGCAAGACGAGCTTGGCTCCCGGATAATCGAGGGTCGAGAGAAAACGTGACAGCAGGATCGTGCCAATTATTCCGTCCACGCGGCGGCCGCCCGCGACCGCTGCGAAGCGTTTTGTGTCCAGGATGTTGACCGGCAGATTTTTGACGCGAAAGTCGCCGAGCGAGATCGAATCGATCCTGCCCTGCTGAACCGCCGATTGCCGTCCGCCGCCAAACGTTCCTTGTTCAGTGCCAAACGATGTGATGTTGTTTTTTGTCGCAAATTCGCTGTCGACGATCACTTCACCACCGCCGGTGTCGATCAAAAAGAAGACCTCTTCGCCGTCATTTATCTTCACCTTGATAAGCGGCAGCGGGTCGGTTTGGACAAATTTGACCTCGGTCACATCTCTCTTTGCCTCGATCTCATAGGCCTTCTGATCGGCAAAACTCTCAAGCTTCTTTGCGATCGAATCCCGCCCCGCCTGCCGAAGCAGTGCACCGGCCTTCGCCAGCTCATTCCGTCTGTAGTAGACCTCGGCAAGTGCCGCCAAGGTTTCCTTGCTGTCCGGACGAAGCTCTTTCGCTTTGGTCAGCCATTTTTCAGCATCCGAGAGTTTGTTCGAGAACAACGCAATACGGCCTTTCAGCAGGATGGAGTCGAAATCACTTTTGTGCTTTTTCAGCAACGGGTCAACGAGCCGCTCGGCCTCGGCAAACCTACCTTGTTTGAAGAGAGCCACCGCCGGATCGGAAATATTCGGCGTCTGCGACAATACGCCCGACGCGGCTACAACCACTGTGATCACGAGGAAAATCGATCTGTGCATCCCTGTTAAGCTCCTTATTATTTATTATATTTGAAATTATTGAAAAGTTTATCGCAGCCATCGATCCGATTTGTCAATGAAAAGTTAAGAAGTTGTAAAGGTTGTAAAATCGGATGCCAAAATAGAACGATGTGCCCAGACGTAGTCTCGATCCCGACCGTTTGATATTTCGCTCGAGCATGTCTGTTGATTAACCACTCAGTGGCCGAATATCAGCCACTGAGTGGTTAATTTGCACGATTTTTCTTGCATGCGGAAGACAAAAAATAGGCCGCCTTTGGCGGGCGGCCTGTGGGGTTTAAGCTGATTGGTCCTTCGCTGCCGACTTACTTATTTTCGACCGCTGCGAAGGATCAGGCCTACGACGAGGCCGATGGCGGCTGAGATGAGGATCGTCTGGCCGGGCTTTTGGCGGGCGAATTCTTTTGCGTCTTCGACCAGCTCTTTTGGATCTTTTGCCGATATCTCCTTGAACTTATCGCCGGCCTGGGCAAATTTTTCGCTGGCGAAATCTTTGGCCTGAGCGGCTGCGTCCTGTATCTTTTGTCCGTATTCCTGTGCCTGCATTTTTAGATCTCCTAGAAACTCGTCGGTTGTGACCCGATCGGTGAAAGGCTCGCCGGTCGTCGGTACGAGGCCTTGATTTAGTTCATGTTCCGCTTTCTTAACTTCTGCTTCAAAATCTGACATTTACACTTTCCTCCCTATCGTATTTATGAATGCCCCGCGACTGTCGCGTTATTAAATGAGCGCCCATTCCGATGATGCCGGTTGCTCATTGGTTGTAACGATTTTTGGAACCGAAATGTTCCTCGGTCGTAAATATTCATTCGAACCGATAATTTTTCGGTTGACAACAATAATAGCAAAGTGGCAATCTATTCAAAATGTAAGTAAGCACTTACTTAGGAGATACGATTTTTGATCCACGATTTTTTCAAATGTGAACATGGAGTCCGTATGACGGGCGATGAGCGACGTGAGCAAATACTTCAGGCTGCTATCAGCTTGTTCTCGCAAAAGGGTTTTCGCGGTACGACGACCAAAGAGATCGGCAAAGTTGCCGGTGTTTCGGAGGCGATGGTCTTTCGTCATTTTGCCCGGAAGAGCGACATTTACGACGCAATTTTGAGCAATAAGGCGTGTCACGAAGGTATGCGTTTTCCGTGGGAAGAAGACACTGTAATTCTCGACGCGATCTCTAGAAAAGACGACTTCGGAGTGTTTTACAAATTGGCCCTCAACGGCTTGAATAAGCATCAATCCGATGTTGGGTTTATGCGGCTTTTGTTCTATTCGGCACTCGAGGAGCATGAGCTTGCGGAGCGCTTTTTTGGCGAATTTGTCGCGCGAATATACGGTTTTATCGGCGGGTACGTCGAGGAAAGGCAGCGTGACGGAGCGTTTCGCCAGTTTGAGCCGAAGCTCGCGGTGCGGTCGTTTCTGGGTATGATCATCCACCACTCGCTGAACAATATCCTGTGGGACAAGAATCGCAACTTGCTAAACATTACTAACGAAGAAGCGGCGGAAAATTTCGCACGCATTCTGCTTCAGGGCATCCGTGCCTGATATCGACATGATGAGAAATAGGAAATACATAGGTTTGGCGGCAGCGGCCGTGCTATCGGCATTGGTTTTTGCCGCATGTGGGCGCGGCGGGGCGAATTCCAACGCCAGTTCGGCTCAGCCGTCCACGATCGATGTCACGACGACTCAGGCGGTCGTCAAACAGATCCCGACGTACTTTGAGGCGACCGGAAACCTCGCGGGCGACGCGCAGACCGACGTTGCACCGGTCGTCGGTGGCAAGATCGTCGAGGTGAATTTCGATGTCGGCAGCTACGTGACAAAAGGCAGCGTTTTGGTGCGAATGGATGACCGCGATGCCAGAATCCGTGTCGAACAGGCCCTCGCACAGGTCGAGCAGCAAAAAAAGGCTGTCGGAACGGCAATCGCGGCGTTGCGGCAGGCTCAGATTCGGCTGAATGTGAAGGACG
>JBEBGA010000372.1:0-2865 GCA_040081695.1 Pyrinomonadaceae bacterium | reverse complement strand
GACGCAGGCATCGACGTTGCCAAAGAGACAAAGCTCGGCGAAGCTGCCCTCGCCGACCGGATAAAAGACGCTGAGGGTGTCATTGTCCGCAGTGCGACGCACGTTACGGCCGAACTGATGGATGCGGCAAAGAATCTCCGTGTGATCGGTCGTGCGGGTGTAGGTGTTGACAATATTGACGTAAAAGCCGCGACGCAACGCGGGATCGTCGTGATGAACGCGCCGGACGGCAACACGATCACGACAGCCGAACATACCATCGCACTGCTGGTTTCCATGGCCCGCAACGTGCCGCAGGCGCATGCAAAACTACAATCGGGCGTTTGGGATAAGAGAAGCTTTGTCGGTGTCGAGCTCAATGGCAAAACGCTTGGCGTTATCGGGTTGGGACGAATCGGGAAGCACGTTGCTCAGATCGCACGCGGTTTTGGGATGCAGATAGTCGCGTTCGATCCGTTCACGTCCGCCGATCAAGCAAAAGAACTTGGTATCGAGACAGGCACGCTTGACGATGTGCTCGCGAGGGCGGATTTTCTGACGATCCACACACCTGTGACCGATGAAACCCGCGGAATAATAGGCAAAGATGCTTTTGGCAAGATGAAAAAAGGCGTTCGTCTCGTCAACTGTGCACGTGGTGGCCTCGTTGACGAAACTGCTTTGCTCGAAGCAATCGGCGACGGAACTGTCGCCGCTGCTGCTCTCGACGTATTTTCAACCGAACCTTTGCCCGCCGATTCGCCACTGCTGGGCAATCCAAAGATAATTACTACGCCTCATCTAGGTGCATCAACAACAGAAGCTCAAGAGGGCGTGGCTCTGACCGTCGCCGAGCAGATGCGTGATTATTTGATCGACGGGACGCTTCGCGGGGCGGTCAACGCCCCGTCGATGGCGGCGGCTGAGGTCGAGGCGTTACAGCCGTTTATCGATCTTGCCGAGCGTCTTGGCCGTTTTCAAGCTCAATTGCTGGACGAGGGGGCGATCTCCAATGTCCGCCTCGAATACACCGGAGCCCTTGCCGCAACCGACGCCGCTCCTATAACGCGGGCGTTTCTCGCCGGGTTGCTCCGCGATGTGTCTGCACGCGTAAACGTGGTTAATGCGTTGCTGATCGCCGAGGAGCGCGGCATTACCGTCACCGCCAGCTACACGACCGCGGGTAAAACTGTGAATGCCGATATTCGCACCGCGGTGATATCAGGTGACGGAGAACAGACCGCGTCGGGCCTCGTTTTTGCCAACCGCGAAGGCCGCATCACCGAGATCGGTGGCTTTTCGATCGAAGCCGTACCCCACGGCTATATGCTCATCACAAAAAATCGAGACGTCCCCGGCGTTATTGGCCAGCTTGGCACCATTCTTGGAGCAGGCGGCGTCAACATTAGCCGCTTTTACCTCGGCCGCCAGGAAAAGGGCGGCGAAGCTCTAGCCGTTGTTGAGATTGATACACCGTTAGATGAGGCAATGCTAAGCCGCGTCAAAAATATCGACGCGGTGATAGTGGTCAAACAAGTTCGGTTGTGATGCTGATTGGCAAACCCTTGCTGATATCAGTAACATATATGTATAGGTGTTTTAATATGAAAAAAGCAATTTTCTTCACATTTCTGGCCGTCGGGATGTTTTTGTCGGCAGTGGTTACGATCTCCGCTCAAAAATCGGTTGCGGGCGAGTGGGATGGTGCGTTAAATACACCGGGTGGACCGAGGCCATTCAAACTCGTATTTCAGGTCGATGGTGAAAAACTCACCGGCACTGCGAAACGTTCGAACGGCGATGTTCCCGTAACTGGTACGATAAAGGGCGATGTCATTACGTTTGAATACACGGTCAGCTACAACGACAATGCGCTGACGCTGAGTTTTAGCGGAAAGGTGACCGGCGACAATATGAGCGGCACGGTATCATTTGGCGGCAATGCCGAAGATAGCTGGTCGGCGAAACGCACGCCCCCACCCGCACCAAAATCTAACTAGAGTGTGATCTTTGGCAACAAAGCTCTAATTTGATATCTTTTACGCATGGACAATTCTAGCGGAGGCGGAAAAATGATAGGTATGCTCAGTTCGCTCTTGGCAGCGGCGGGGTGTATTGGATTTTTTATAGGTATCTTTGGCGGACCTCGTTCGTTCGCGTTTGGCGGCCTTGCTCTGATCGTTGCATCCTTGGCCGGGTTCTTCATCGAAGAACAAGCCAACCGAAAGGCATAAATTAAGCAATAAATTAGATCAAGAAAGCCCGTTTCCACGGGCTTTCTTGCGTTTTCGAGGCGCCTCCTATGTTCGCTACCGTACGGTCATCGACCCGCTGTTCGCGAGACAATATGGTCAAGGTCATATCTCTCCATAGGCCTTTGTAAAAGGAGAACATTATGAAAAAGACCATTTCTACATTATTAATCGCACTCATGTTTACTATATTTATCCCGTTAACGCCGAAAGCTGCCTTGGCCGCTAAGCCGATATTGACGGAAGCGGCTGAATTTAAACCCTGTCCGAGCGGCACTTTTCGGGTAAGGAAAAAGACAAAAAATGGTAAAAAGATCATTAATTCGCTGATCGCCGGCGGTATCGGAGCCGCAATCGGCGGTGGAATAGGGGGTGGACGCGGAGCCTTGATCGGACTCGGGTCAGGAGCCGGTGGATATCTGGTTTATCGTTACGTTAAGGATAGCCGTGGCCGCTGTGTCCAGCGGTATGTAAGAGGATGATCCGGTAAATAGATGAGACGATCAGAAGACTATAAGGAGTAATACCATGGGACCAGATACAAAGACAGATACCGGCCACGAGGAAGAAACGCCCCCAACTTTTCCTGATCAAGGACAGCCAGGCACGGGCCCCGGACAGCTAGATCAGGAGC
>JBEBGA010000371.1:0-2870 GCA_040081695.1 Pyrinomonadaceae bacterium | reverse complement strand
GCGTTGCTGCTGCGATCGGCAAATGACCGGCATCCCAATGGTCTTGGCAACAGCTCTGACCAGGTTGGTCGCAATTACATGGGTCATGTCAATTCCGTTTTGCTTGCAGTTTCGAAATGCCCGAATCCGACCGTTTTCCAGAAGACACTTGGCATCAATGACTTCTATTTCGGATCCGAGGATTTTCCGTACCCGATGGGCCACATTTCGTTCGTCGGCAAACTCGATGGAGTGACGCTTTCGGCCGGGGCTCCAGCGATCGCACCGGGCTTTGCGTTGGACCAAATGGCAAAGCACTCGCTCGATTTCTGGTTGACCACGGAAGATCTGCCGCGTCCTGAGAACAGGGTGAAGCTAAACAAGGACGGCGACATTGTCCTCGACTATAAACCGAACAATCTCGAATCGCACAAGCGACTACAAGGCAAATTGAAGGAGTTGATGAACAACCAACGTAAGTGCGACATTCACGGCGGCGAATGCCATCAAGGATTGTTCGCTCGTAACCTTTATTTAGCGGAACAGATACCGCTCGCGGGTGTCGCACACCAAAATGGAACGCTTCGCTTCGGCGACGATCCTAGATCTTCTGTCCTTGATCGTAACTGCAAAGCTCATGATCTGGATAATCTCTATGTCGTTGATGGCAGTTTCTTTCCCTCAAGTTCCGCCGTAAACCCAGCGCTAACTATAATGGCCAACGCCCTAAGAGTCGGACGGCATATTTTAACGAGGGTCAACTAATGAGAAACACACGAATTCAACATCCAGAAGCGTTCCCGTTTGGTTGGCTGATCCTGGGCATACTAGTATTCCTTGCCTTTATTGCCAACGCACAGGGTCAGATTGCGACACGAGTTGAAACGGTCGGATTCACGGTTTCGGACATGGACAAGGCCCTCGATTTCTACACAAGGGTTTTGCCCTTCGAAAAGGTGTCGGATGTCGAAACCTTCGGAACAGAGTTAGAACATCTTTCCGGCGTTTTTGGTGCACGCGTTCGCATTGTCCGACTAAAACTCGGAAACGAAGTGCTAGAACTGACTGAATACTTCACACCTCAGGGCAGGTCGATCCCGGTCGATTCCCGGAGCCACGACCGGTGGTTCCAGCATATCGCAATAATTGTGTCCGATATGGACAAGGCATACGCACATTTGCGTGCCAACAAAGTACGACACGCGTCAACCGGCCCTCAGACTCTTCCGTCATACATCACGGCGGCGGCGGGAATACGAGCATTCTATTTTAAGGACTTTGACAACCACGTTCTGGAGATCCTTTCATTTCCACCAGACAAAGGCGCGAAGAAATGGCACGAACTTGGCGCGGGCGGAAAGCTCTTTCTGGGAATCGACCACACCGCGATCGTTGTCGGTGATACCGATCAGAGCCTGAAATTCTATGGTGACTTGCTTGGTCTCAAGGTCGCCGGCACGAGCGAGAACTACGGGAACGAACAAGAACATTTGAATAATGTCTTCGGTGCTCGACTTCATATCACGGGGCTTCAAACACGTGACGCTGGCATCGCTGTTGAGTTTCTCGAATACCTTGCACCGACAGACGGTCGTCCGTTTCCGAGAGACACGAAAAGTAGCGATCTATGGCATTGGGAGACGACGTTCGCATCCAAAGGTATCGCCCAATTTCTCATCACCTTCAAACCCGATCTGATCTCGAGTGGGGCTGTCTTATTTGAGAAGCCGACACTCGGCTATAAAAGGGCGTCGATGTTCCGCGACCCTGATGGCCACGCGGTTCGGCTGACAGAACGGTAATGAAACTACCTACTAATCAGATATGAAATTGTCTAATCGAAGCTTTGTGTTTTTGGCATTGTTCATAGGAATTGTCGTCGGGATTGCCGCATGTTCAAAGGCGAGCGACTTCGCATCTGTTAATACAAACCCCGACGGAATCGCACTCCAAGGCTTTGATGCCGTCGCCTACTTTGCGGTCGATACTGCGGTGGAGGGCAACAGGACTTACGAATATGCGTGGAACGGAGCCAAGTGGCTCTTTGCCAATGCGGAAAACCTGGAAAAATTTAGGCAGAACCCCGAATCCTACGCACCCCAGTATGGCGGGTATTGCTCTTATGCGGTCTCGAAGGGCTACACCGCCGACGCAGACCCCCATGCGTGGAAGATCGTCGAGGGAAAACTATTCCTAAATTACAGCCCGGAGGTAAAAGAGATCTGGGAAAAAGAACAATCGGACAATATCAAGAAAGCCACAGGGAATTGGAAAGAGTTCAAGATAAAGAAACCTGAGCACAAGGGCTAGTCTTCTAAGGACCGAACACGGCGAAGGCGACGGGCTGGAAACGGCACCGCCACCATCTTTTTGTCGGAATACATATAAACAGTGTCGGGATAAAGAAACCGAGGAATTGAATCGATGAACGCTGAAGAAAAACGCCTTGCTGAATCAAACGCGAGGACCAAACACTGGAAACGCTGGGGGCCATATCTAAGCGAGAGAGCGTGGGGAACTGTAAGAGAAGACTATTCGGCGGACGGTTCCGCTTGGGACTATTTTCCGCATGACCACGCGCGATCGCGCGCTTACAGGTGGAACGAAGACGGCATTGCCGGAATTTCCAATCGACAACAGAATGTCTGTTTCTCTATAGCTCTTTGGAACGGAAGAGATCCAATTCTAAAGGAAAGGCTCTTCGGACTGACCGGTAGCGAAGGCAATCATGGCGAGGACGTTAAGGAGCTGTACTACTACCTCGACTCGACGCCGACGCACTCGTACATGAAATATCTGTACAAATACCCACAGGGCGAATTCCCATACGGCCAACTTATCGACGCTAACCGGAACAAAAGCAAGTTAGAAGGCGAATTCGAACTGATGGA
>JBEBGA010000370.1:0-2874 GCA_040081695.1 Pyrinomonadaceae bacterium | reverse complement strand
GATCTCGCCACCTGGATTTGCCGCAGTGTGAATGTTGAAATACCAGAGACCGGCCTTCAAGTCGGCGACCTGAGCCGCAGTCGGGCTAAAGGTCGAATTGACTACTGATCCGGATGGTGAGGCTGCGGGGGCCAAGTTGAAAATCACCGGACCGTTAACACCGGCGGCCGCTGGACCGTGGATGTGACCCGCTGTCGCGTTACCGCTCAAGCCGCTCCAGTACATCGAGACCGTGATTTGTGTCTCGGCCGCATTAAGAACCACGCGTCCGAACCCTTGAGCGGTTGAGGCATTAGGCGGAACTTCGTTTGCACTGTTCAGACGGCCATTAAAAAGTTTTGGACTCGATGATGAGCCGCCGCCGATAGGTGTGCCGGTGATCGAAACATCATCAACGCCGATCCACTCATCGCTGCCGACCGCGTTGGTCGTCATTACACGAAGCTGGACAAGAGCTTGGTTGTTAGCATCCGCACCGAGGACTGCACTGACGGGGGTCACCTGCGTTGCGAGGCTCGGGCCCGTCGAGGCATCAGCGACAAACGCGCTGCCGATGTTTGTAAAGTTGCCGGCGTTTCCAACCCGATACTGTAAAGCGACCGGTTGTATCGAATTATCCGCCGAACCATCGATGTCCCTAAGATTATAGGACACCTGGACATTATTGAAACCGGTCGAGTTCACGTAGAAGATGACATACGGAGCATCCGCAGTTCCTGATCCTTGAAGTGCGACGACAGGATTTGCTATGCCGTCAAACTCACCGACGCCACCGCTGGTGTTCGTGTCGGGGGCCGCCTGATTTGCGATCACATCAAGGTCATTCGCGAGAGCGCTTGTTCCCAGCAATGTCTGCGGATCGGTGCCGGTCGCCACCGTCAGATCCTGACCAAGATATCCCTCGGCCCCAGGCACGGCTGACCAATCATCATTTGCCGTTATCAACCCGATATTTGTCCAATTCTGTGAATATGGCAATGCCTGCGGAGTAGTATTTTCCGGGGCATCCGAAAGAACCGGTTGATCAAGTATTTCCTCTTTTTGCGCCGAAGCATTTGGTACAAGTTTCAATCCACCGATGATCGCTACAAGTACGAAAATCCCCAATATGTATCTCTTTTTCATTACTTTTGTTAACTCCCCGAAAAATATCGAATCTAAGCGGCGTCATGCTGCCGTATGTCCAAATTGCCGAAAGGCGTCAAGGTCAAATAGACCGCAGTCGTATGCGTGACAACATCTTAACACAAAAAGCCATCATAAAACACAACTAAAAAAGCGAAATCTGCATTTGGGGGCGTAAATTTTTGCTACAATCGAGGGACAGGAGACCGGTCAAAGATGCGAAGAAGTTTGTTGGTTCTGATGTTGTTTTTGAGCTGCGGCGTGTTTTTTTGCGTTTATGGCCAGGATAAAAAGCCGGGCGAGACGGATGAGGTCATTAAGGTCGAGACGCAACTCGTCGATGTGCCGATAGCGGTTACGAATAGTGCCGGCGTACCGCTGCGGGCTTTGAAAGCAAGTAATTTCGTATTGTACGAGGATGGCAAGCCGCAAGAGATATCCGATTTCTCGACGACGAGCGAGCCTTTCGAAGTCGCCTTGTTGCTAGATACTTCGGGTTCGACGCGAAATGATCTGCAGCTAATACAGCGGGCGGCGGCTGATTTTATCGCGAGTTTGCGCCCGGGCGACCGCGTCTCGGTGATCGCATTTAACACCGATCGGAAGAGTGGAACGGCCTTTTCCACGGTTGAGGTGCTCTCGCGGTTGACGGACGACCGGTCTGCACTAAAGACCGCTGTCGAAAGAGTGCGGACGAGCAACGGGACGCCTTATTACGACTCGCTGCTTCAGGTCGCCGAGAAGATATTCGCTCAGCGGCCGACCGAGGCATTTCGTGGCCGACGGGCTTTGGTCGCGCTGACCGATGGCGTTGATTCGACGAGCGCATTCGATTTCGCACTCGCAAAGGAAGAGTTGAACGATCTCGGCGTGATCTCTTTTTTTATCAAGGTCGATACACGCGAGTTTTTTGAGCAGAATCTGCTTGGTGATTGCGAGCAGGCGATACGTTTTTCGTCGGAGCAGATACGGCGATATTATCGGAGCATTTCGTCAAAACCGGGCATGGAAAAGGCGGTCAATTTTTGCCAACTCGGAGATTTTGAACGCCTCGCGATCAGTAAAAAACTGTACGAACTCGCCGAAACCGAGATGAATGACCTGGCAAAAACGTCAGGCGGCAAGGTCTTTCCCGTCGGCGATCTTTCCGAAGCACGAAACGCCTTCAAGCGAGTCGCCGAGGAGATCGGAACCAAATACACGCTAGGATATTATCCGAGCAACGACAAAAAAGACGGGACTTACAGGAAGATCAGGGTCGAGGTAAAGGGTTTGCCGAGCGGAACTCAGGTGAGGTCGAGAGAGGGATATACGGCTCCGTCGAACTAACGAATCGACTGAATCGGGCAGACTGTGAGATCCTTCCAATTCCTGTCGGCCGTTAATGCGGTTGCGTTTTGGCCGATCGCCAGAGCTAGACAAGATGCCGAGTGATTTTTCGGAGCGAAGCGGTTTCTATGGACTGAGCCTCATCGAATTCGATCACAAAAAGATTCAGACCTTCGACGGTCTCGACTGCATCTTCGATACTTGAGCCTCGTTCGACCAGCTTCGTCAAGACTTCGGTTACGTTAACTCGACTGACGGCTGATCGGTCGATCAGCGACTCGACGATGGCTTCGCCCGGTTCGTGAAAGATTGCCGCCAAGATAGCTGAGGCGTCTAAGACGTAATCGGTCATTCCGTCTCAGCCTCCGCCTCTGCTCGGCGCTCGGCAATTAGTTCATCGACGATCGAAATCCCTGGCAC
>JBEBGA010000070.1:0-10838 GCA_040081695.1 Pyrinomonadaceae bacterium | reverse complement strand
GTTGACGGCGTCGAGGTTGTCGCGTCGGCGAGGACCGCGACTTGTGATGGTAAGGACCTTAATCTTACGTCAGTCGAGTTTGAATTATTGGCCGACCTGCTTCGCGAGGCTGGCAAGATCGTTAAGAAAGAGGACCTCAGCGAACGGGTGCTTGGACGCAGTTTGTCGCCGTTTGACCGCAGCCTGGATATGCACATCAGCAACGTCCGTAAAAAATTGGGCCCGCGTACCGACGGCAGCGAAAGAATTAAGACCATACGGTCGGTCGGATACATCTACACTGTTGTATGAAGCTTTTCGTTAAGATCTTTTTGTGGTTTCTCGCGGCCATCGCTCTGATGGTCGGCGTGATCATTTTTGTTACGCGCACGTTTCAGACGGCGCCGATGGAGAGCCGTTGGCAGCGTTCGACACGTAATCAAATGTTGATCTACGGCGGTACGGCGACACAAATCGCCGCGGCCGAGGGCGAAGCGGGCCTGCGAACCTACCTTGCACGATTGCGTGATGTCGAGCCGCCACGCGAGGTGGGGCTTGCAACCGCGGACGGAGCGGTTTGGTTCGGGAGTGAGAATGTAGTTGCGGACAGTAAAGAATTGATAGCCCGAACACTTGTCAGCAATACAGCGGAAACTGACCTTTCAACCGATGAGCGGTCGCTCGGAGCGGCCCCTGTAACATTTCCGGACGGGCGTAAACTGGTCATCGTCCTGCAATGGGATCGTCCCGCTCCGCAGCCTCTGTTTTGGGGTTCGCAAGCGGGGTATCTGCGGCTTGCAGGCTTGCTACTGACTGCGATACTGGTCTGTTTTGCCCTGGCAAAATATCTGACTTCACCGATCGGAAAGCTTCGTCGAGCGACGCAAAAGCTTGCCGAGGGCGATCTGAGTACACGTGTTGCTCCTAATGTGGGACGCCGCCGCGATGAGCTGGCTGATCTCGCACGTGATTTTGACGTGATGGCCGAGCGGATCGAAACGCTTGTTGTTTCGCAGAGGCGTCTGAATAGCGACATTTCCCATGAACTGCGTTCGCCGCTCGCGAGAATGAATGTCGCACTCGAACTGGCTAAGCAAAAATCAAACAAAGACACCGAGCCGATGCTTGAACGCATCGAGAACGAGTCGAATCGGCTAAATGAAATGATCTCGCGGCTGCTGATCCTGGCAAAGCTTGAAACGAACAGCGAACTTGTCGAGCCGGTACGTGTGGATCTGGCAGAGATCGTAAATGAGGTTGCCGAGGACGCAGACTTTGAGGCACAGGCAAAGGGCCGCTCGGTCACGGTTTCTGCTCAAGAGCCGTGCACCGTAATGGGCAGCGAGAATCTGCTGCGGAGTGCGATCGAAAACGTGCTTCGTAATGCTGTTAGGTACACCGCCGAGGGAACCGTCGTTGACGTATCGCTCACGGCGAATAACGGCCACGCGATCCTGCAAGTATCGGATCACGGTGGCGGCGTTCCTGACGACGAATTGGAGAATCTATTTCGTCCGTTTTACCGCGTCGGTGAGGATCGCACACGAAAGACAGGCGGGATAGGGTTGGGCCTCGCGATCGCCGAACGAGCGATACTCGCTCACAAAGGAACGATATCTGCGAGGAATACCGACCACGGACTGTTAGTTGAAATTCGTTTAGATAAAGACGCTTTGTCGAATAACTAGCCGTTATTCTTACGAGCCGCCGCAAACGATCTGATCGCTAATATCGTAAAGATCAAACAGACCGCCGCCATGGCGATCTGCGAAACGACCGCAGCCGACATTGTCAGCTCTGACATTTTTGAGATCAGGCGTCCGGCGGGCATGATAAAGCCTAGCAAAGAGACGATGACCGCGCCGTGCATCAGGTGCTTACGCAAGCTTTCCTTAGCGTTTGCCGCCACTCCCAATACCAAAAGAACAATACCGAAAAATGCCGGTATCAAAGCGGTGATGCTTGCCTTGTCCGACATCATTCCGTGAACGTATCCGATAACACCGATAATTATTAACAAAACGCCGCATGCGATAGATGTAGTAGGCATACGGATATCTTATCGCGTTCAAGGGCGTTTAGGCGAGACGGCGGTTATCTTTGCCATCAATTTGTCGGCGAGATCTTTATTCAGCGACGCGAGCAGGGCGTGCTGTTTCTTTGCACGGGCGAGATCCTTTTGCTCAAGATATGCCTCGCCGAGGCCTTTGATCGCATAGACGTTATTTGGTTCGATGACGAGGGCGTTGTTGTACGAAACGACAGCTAGGTTGAGTTGGCCGGTCTTTACGTAGGAATATGCAAGGTAAAGATGGTTTGAATGATTTTTGGGCTCGGCCTCGATAGCTCGTCGGTATGCGGGAATTGCCAGCGAAAACTCTCCAATATTGTAGAGACAGCGTGCGAGCGAGCGGTTACCGGTAAATTTGACCGGGTCGATGTCGTACGAACGCTGGTATGCGTCGGCTGCGGCTTTGTATTCTTTTTGCTTTTCGTTGGCGACGCCGATCTCGTAATATGCCTCAGCATTTCGCGGATCGATAGCTACGGCTTTTGAGTAAGCGGCGAGAGCCTGGTCAAAATATTTTAGATTGTCGAGCGAATTGCCAAGATAAACATACGCATCGACCATGTCTGGCTTGCTTTTGATCGCGTTTCGCAGGGCAGGCACCGCACGGTCGTATTGCCCGAGAGCGTAATAGCTCATGCCGAGGTTGTAATTCGCCACCGCATCGTTTGGCGACAGCACCAAAATTTTGCGAAAGGTATCGATAGCGGCATCGACCTCGCCGTTTTTTAGCTGTTCGGCGGCAAGCTCGTTTAGCGCACGCGTGTCCTGGGCGTGTGCAGCGGTTGAACAAGAAAGAAAGAGCGTTATTACGACTACGGCTGAATAAAGGACTCTCATACCGTTGTAAACAGGCGTAATAACGCTGATTTTTCAGAATCTAACGAAGTCTGACTATTTCTTTAGAGATGCCGCTTTTGTCTCATCTGCCGTCGCAAGAGCCGTCTTGCCCATTTTCCGATAGGCATCTGCTCTGCCAGTGTAGAGATTGGCATCCTCAGGGAACAATTTGATCGCGACGGTGAGGTCGGCGACCGCTCCGGCGTAGTCTTTGATAGAGATCTTTGCGATGCCGCGATTTTGATATCCGTCGGCCAGATAGCGTGTGTTGCTTGTGTTCAGCGAGATGTATTTATCGTAATCGGCTATCGCTTCTTTATATTTTCCCAGTGCCTTTAACGCGATGGCACGGTTATAATACGATTCCATTTCGGTGGGGTTGTAGAGGATCGCTTTAGTAAAATCCGAGACGGCTGCTGCGTAACTTCTGGTGTTGTTATTTAGGCTGCCACGGTCAAAATAGGTAAAGCCGTCTTTTGGATTCGCTGCGAGCACTTTGTTAAAATCCGCCATCGCCCCGGTCGTATCACCCTGTTCTTTTCTGAGGTTTCCACGGCCCCTGAGAGCATACGAATAGTCTGCCTTGAGGCTGATCGAGTAGTTGTAATCAGCCATCGCACCGGTTTTGTCGCCAGATTTCTTTTTGGCGAGAGCACGGTTTGTATATGCGGCGTAGTCACCCGGCCTAAGCTCGATGACCTTAGTATAATCGGCGATCGCACCGGCCTGATCACCGGCCTCAGCACGTTTGAACGCCCGGTTAAAGTATTCTGAAGCAGTAGCTAGATTTTGAGCGGACGCAATAGAGCCGGCAAGCAGCAAGAAAAGGGTTACAAATAGAAATCGATTTCGCACGTGAGCCTCCATGGTTGTTTAGTATTGTATAGAACGGTGCAGGCGGCGTTTCCTGCAAATATATACTAATTTCGCATATCTTCGATCATATCGGCAATCGTCTTTTTGAGATGAGCGGTGACGACGGCGTAATTGTCGCTGCCGGGTTCGGCGGTTGCGGGACTATTCGCGATAATGTCGCGTGCGTAAAAAGCGTCGCCGACGACGATCTTGACCTTGGCGGGACGTATTTTCCATGAATTGCGAGGCCAGACTTTGTAAAGGCCGTCGATGGCGATAGGGACGATGGGTACGTCGAGTTCACTGGCGAGGATGGCCGCACCTTTTTTGAAGCCGTGCAGCTCACCGTCAAAGGCACGTTCGCCCTCGGGATAGATGTTCAAGACTTTGCCGTGTTTGAGCCCGATGGCTCCGGCCTTCATCGCCCGCATCAGCTCGGTATCAGGATTTACCGGCACGACATTGAGCAATTTTGCGACGTATCTGGTCAAGCCGTTGTTAAAAAATTCACTCGCACCGACGTGAAAGATATTTTTGAACAGGCTAAACGGATAGTTTGAGCAAATAACAAACGGATCAAGAAAGCTCTGATGATTTGGGCAGATGATGAACGGTTTTTCGAGCTTTTTCTCGTCGTTGAGGACAGATAGGGCTTGTAATTTATCGATCCCCGATACCTCTAGCCGCATAAAGATCTTGAAGATCACCCAAAAGACCTTATACGTTATAAACGCGAACGCACCGAAGATCGGGCGATTTTGGATCACGCCGCGAACCTCTGGGAAATCGTCATCCGCTTCGCGCAAGATCTCTCCCCAATTTAGCTCGACCGAAACATTTTCGACCTCAGCACCGCCGTGTTTATTTACAAGCTCGATGACGTTGGCGACGGTAAGGGCTGTCGCGGCTTCATCGCCGTCGAACTCAGTCGAGAAAGCCTGCTCAAGCGCGGCGAAAGTTTCGGCGCGGGCGAGGCTGTCGAGGCCGAGATCTAACTCGAGGCTCATCGATGGATGAACAACATCACCGTCCTTGGCATTTTGGCGGATGGCGGCGACGACCGCCTTTCCGGTGGATGTTTCGACCAAGGCGGTATCTTCAGCGGTAAACTCCCACGCCTTTGTTTCCTTTGCCTCGGTAGCGATAACTCCCGTTTCGATCTCTTTCTTCAGCTGAAAACGCTTGATCTTGCGGGTCGCGGTTCGCGGCAGTATCTCGGCACGGATGACGTAGTCGCGGACACGCTGATACTCGGGCAGTTCGCGGCCGAGGCTGTCGAGTGCGTGGCGGATCGCTTCTTTTGAGTTGGCGATCTTTGCTTGTTTCAAGTAATCAAAATCAGGTACGACCACGGCGGCGAGCTTTTCGGCACCGGCGCGGGATTCGGATTCGTCCTGGATGCCGATGATCGCAAGCTCGGCAACGAGCGGGCATTTCAGATAATGAACTTCGAGGTCCTCCGGATGGACGTTTTTGCCCGACGGCAGAACGATGACATCTTTGCCGCGACCGACGATATAGAGATGACCGTCAACAAGCTTGCCAAGGTCGCCGGAGCGGAAAAAGCCGTCCTCGGTAAAAGCCTCGGCGTTCGCGGTAGGATTTTTGTAATAACCGTCAAAGACCATCGGGCCTTTTATCAACACCTCGCCGACGCCGTCTTTGTCGGGCTCGTTGATCTTGATTTCAATCCCGTGCATCGCCTTGCCAACGCTGCCTACGCGGTTGTCGTCCTCGTAAGTCGCGGTCGCGGCACCGCTCGTTTCGGTCAGGCCGTAGCCCTGCAAAATGGTAAATCCGAGACGGTGAAAATCGATTGCGACATCCTCGTCAAAGCGCGAACCTGCGGAAATTGCTATGCGCAGGTCTCCCCCGAATCCTGCATGAACCTCGCCAAACATCTTTCGCCCGAGGTTGATGCCAACCGTGTCGCGGAGCATTCCGTTGGTCGCAAGCATCGCTTTGAAAAGCGTCTGCACGACCCCGGATTTTGCCTTAACGGCGTCAAAGATCTTTTTGTGAAACAGATACCAAAGACGCGGAACGGTCGTGAGGATCGTCGGCTTGAACGATTTCATCGCCTTGCTCAATTCATCAGGCGTCAGTTCTTTTAGGTACCCGACCTCGCAGCCGTAGGTTGTTGCGATCCAGAGATTAACGATCTGTAAATACGCGTGAAAAAGCGGCAGGAGCGAAAGGATGCGTTCTTTATCTGATAGCTTTAGAACGAGGTTGACGCCCTCAAGCTCGGCGCTAATATTGCCGTGCGTCAGCGGGACGCCCTTTGGCGTGCCGGTCGTGCCGCTGGTGTACATCAGCACCGCCATATCGGCGTCTTTGGCGGGAGGCGGCTGTTTTATAAAGCTTTCGGGAACGTCGGTCTTTGCCCACTCTTCAAAATGCTGAAAGCCGTTTGACGACGTTTCCATGTTCCACACAACTGCAGGGATATGGCGGCCGAGCTTTTCTTCGATCTCGGAAAAACGCTCGACTTGATCCGGTGATAGGAAAGCGACTTTTGCCTCGGAATTTTCGAGAAAGTTTGTAATTGTTTCGATCTCGCCGTGGGGATCGAGCGGGACGATGACGGCACCGATAAAGAGCGTTCCCAAATAGGCGGACGCCCAATGCGGGTGATTTTCGCCGATGAGAACGACGCGGTCGCCAAACTGAACGCCCTCTTGGGTGAGCCGGTATGAGACGGATCGGACTTGCCGGAGCAGGTCGCCCCACGTGTAGGTATCGGTGTCGCTACCGACGATCCGCATCGCCGTTTTGTCGGGACGCGATTCAAATGATTCGATCAGGCGCTCGCAAAATGATGTTGACATAATAAACTCGGGCGTTTGTTTAGCTTAGTCTGCCAGCAATTTGAGCGCAAGCGTGCATGCCTGTGTGCGGATCTCGGGGATCGCGGTCGATTCCCACAAAATACCTTTCAAAGCCGTACCGAGCGTATAGACGACCCGCGAAGGGCCGCCGGTTTTGCCGATGACTTGTCCGTCGGGCGTCGCGTCAATTCCGAGATTTAGCTCGTCGTTACGGATATGTTTGCGGGCGATAAGATTGCGGACGAACTGGGAATCAATTTTTGAAAATGAGCTTTCTGAGCCAATGCAGTTAACGAGCGCGTCGGCCTCAACGCTGTGCGAGGTATCGGTGGTCGTGTATTTGACGGTAAATCTTGCTCCGTCGTGAGTGATGTCAGTAAGACGGCCTTTAAGGATCTCAAGCCGTCCATTTGCCTGCATTTCGACGAGAATGGCGGAGACCTCGGCAGGCATGCGGTGACGGGCAACATTCCAATAGCGGCTCAGGTGCTGTTTGAAATAGCGTTTTTCCGCAGGCGGTAGGTTCATCCAAAGTTCCTGCGTTGCCGGGCGAAGGCTGTCGATGACCGCACGCCAGTTGCTGCCGTCGGATTCGGCCGCTTTGATATGACGGCGGACTGCTTTGAGCAAATCGGTGATCCGTGTCATAGGTTTTAACTCGTCGGCAAATGCGGGATACGTATGACCAAGTTCGTGTGGAGCCGGAAGCAGACCGCGTGTCGAAATCGCGTATATCTTGCCTTTGTGTCCGTGGCGGTGAAAATGAAGTGCAACATCGACCATCGATAAACCCGTGCCCACAACAAATAGCGAATTGTTGTCCGTTATCGTTTCATACAGCCGCGAATTCCACGGATCTTGAAAGTACATTTCCGATCCGGTAAACGACAGATCGGCAACGCTCGGGTGCGGCGGCATAAAATTGCCAAAAGCCAGCACAATGCGATCGGCCTGGATGATCTCGCCTGAACGGAGAATGACCTCGCCCGAATCGTTGTTGACGGACATATCGACAGCCTCGTCGTCGATGAGATTTAAGGTGATGTGCTCTGCACGGTTTTCAGCGGCGTCGGTAAAAACCTCGCGAAGATATTCGCCAAAGATCTTTCGCGGAACAAAATCGTGTGAGTCGAATGTGTGGCCTTTTTTGGTCAGCCATTTGTGGAAATGCTCGATATCGTCAGGGAAAGCCCCCATACGGCCTGCCGGGACGTTCAAAAGATGCGAGTCTTTTTCGGTCCCAAAGGCAACGCCGCGGCCGATCTTGGTGCGGCGTTCGACAAGATTGATCTCAAGTTCGCCGTCACCCGCGTTACGCAAAAGATTTACCGCCAACAATGTGCCGCTCGCCCCGCCGCCGATTATCGTGATCTTTTTCATATCAACAAATACGAAAAGAGGCTGTGAAGCACATTCACAACCTCTCGCGAGAAATGTCCCTCTTCGTTTGCGCCGGCGAGGTTAGCTGTCGGGCTGGAAGCGAAGAAGTCTTCCTCTGATCAGATTCGCCCCTGTTTTGCACATTCGCAAAACCTTGGTTCCCCCACTCCCGATCACTCGGGATTTGGCAATAGATTTTGTGTAATCTTACAGGATTGTCGACAAGTAAGGCAAGATTATTGTTTCGCAGGCTACAAATGAAATTTCCAAATTGTCCCCAGCACATTAAGGTTACCCGGGTGTGAAAATCTGTCGTTTTGTCGCAGGTAATAGACGTCGAGTGTCAGGTTTTTGTTAATTACCTTGGTGATGCCGAGACTGAGGCGATTGCGTGAAAATTTGCGGGTCGTCGAGACGTAAAAGGGTTCTTCGGTAATGAAGAATTTTGCTTTTGACAGGAATTTTTCAGGCAGGTCTTTTTCAAAAGTAATCGACGGACGATAGCGCCAACTGTTACCCGAAGCTCGAACGCGGTATTCGTAAATGCTGCGATGCGAAAGGCCAAACTTTTTTATCGGGAATTTATAAGTACCGCGAAAGCTGTAGCGATGCTCGTATTGAAATACTCCAGCTGTATTTCGTGCCTCGATATACGTATAGCTGGGCGAGAATGAAACTGCTTTGCTAATTTTGAAAACCGCTCCGGCGCCGACGCGCCCCTCGGAAACTCGGGTGATATTTTGTCCGAAACGTATTGTCGTTTGCAGCACGACATCGATCTTTTCGTTGACGGGGATCGTAAGTTGGACATCATTCCACGATTGCAGGTCTTCGTTGTCAGTTGTTTGCGCGAAAGCTGACGCGGCGAGAGATGCACCGATAACCATAAACAGCAGGATGTTTGCTATAAGACGCATTGAGTAGGCGAACGCTGATTATATCTTAGATCAAACGCCGGATGTAACAAAAGCGTAACATAATGTTAACAGGTGTTAACGGTGTTATTTGCGGGCAACGCGGATCCGAAGCGCGTCGGGGACGATCTCGTAAACGGCGGGGAGTTTGCCGGGGAGTTCACCATCCGTTTCGAGGAATATATGTTTCGCAGGATCGGCGGACGATATCTCGATGCGGCGGGCGAGCGTGTTTTTGACCTCTTTGAGGCTGGCGTGAGTGCCGCGATAGATCGATGGAACGTTGAGAAAGATCTTTGCCGTGCCGATATCGCCAATATTTACAACATTTAACAAGCCGTCGTTGATCCGGGCACGTGGGGCAATCATCATGCCGCCGCCAAAGTAACGCGAATTTGCCACGCAAAATGCTATGGTTTGGAGCGTCCTTTCCGGCCCATCGTCGAAGCGGACTCGGACCAGATCGGGCTCAAGACTGATGACCTCTTGCAGCGTCGAAACAGCAAAATTTGCCCGCCCGCGCATCGATTCGACCGGCAGCCAGTCAAAGACCTTTGCGGATTTTACGCGTTTGACGATGTCAGCGGCAAGACCGACGGATGATACATTTAGGAAGTAACGGCTCACCTCGTTGCCGGAATGGTCATGAAAGGTGACCTTGCCGACATCCATTTGTTTTGTCACGCCGTTGCGGAGAGCCTTTGCAGCCTCGCGATTTGTAAGCGGCAATCCTAGCGTCCGTCGTAGATCACCGCCCGTTCCAGATGGCAGCACGCCGAGCTCGACGTCTTTGCCGGAAAGCAAAATGCCGTTCGCGACCTCGTTGATCGTACCGTCACCGCCGCAAGCGATGATGAATTTTCGCCCGGCTTTTGCCGCACGAGTCGCGATCGCGATGCCATCGCCCTGACATTTAGTAAATGCCACGGCAAAAGGACCGAAATGAGCCCGCACGTCACTTGCCGTCTGCGACCATTTATCGCGCGTCGAACCGGAGGCTGATTTCGGATTTACGATGATCAGCGGGAGCGAGGTGTCGCCGGATGTACTTTTGATATTTGCCACAATGTTGCCTGTGCTAGATTTTGAATCCATAACGGCGAAATAGTCAAAGACGAATCTGTTCAAACGTGCAGAAGCCCGCGCGTAAGCAAGGTGCGTAACACTTAACTTGGATGTTACGCTCTTACTGACGTGCGGGCTTCTGCAAAAAGCCAGCGATCAAAAAATTAACGGATCGCCAGAGTCTTGCCGAATATATCGATCTTTTTATTGCGTTGGCTTAGCGGCACTGTTTTTGGTGCGGCGGCCATGAATGCTTCGATATCGGCGATCGAACGCGGCAGTTTGCCACTCATCCATTCGACGCCGGTTTCGGTTACGAGCATATCGTCCTCGATGCGGACACCGATGTTTTTGTATTTTTCAAAAACAGGCCGCACCTTTGCGATAAACGCTTTGTTCTCGGGCGTGTCGGGCAGATTGTCGAGTGCGTCTTCGCGAATGTAGATGCCGGGTTCGTTGGTGTAAACCATGCCTGCCTTGAGCGGAGCCGCGTAATCGCCAACGTCGTGGACGTTCATCCCGATCCAGTGGCCGAGGCCGTGAAAGAACCAGACACCGACCTGTCGTGAATTTTTATCAGTGACGAGGCCGAGCTTGAAAAGCCCTTCGTTCACGGTATTTCGGGCGATGGTGCTGAGTTGTCCAAAAGTGACGCCGGGCTTTGTAGCTTTGGCGACAGCCTCTTGGGCGTCATAGACGATCTGATATATCTCGGCCTGTTCTTTGGTAAATTTACCGTTGACAGGGAAGGTGCGCGTTATATCGGCAGTGTAATGATCGTATTCGGCGGCGGCGTCCATCAGGAGGACCTCGCCCTTGTTGACCTCACGCTGCGATTCGACGTAGTGGAGCGTCGTCGCGTTTGGCCCGCAGGCGACGATCGACGGATAACCCCAGTTGTCGGCA
>JBEBGA010000369.1:0-2881 GCA_040081695.1 Pyrinomonadaceae bacterium | reverse complement strand
CGACGTTGATGTTCTTAAAATAAGAGCCTCAACCTCTCGACAGGAAAATTATGTTAGCAATTAGTTTAATGAGAATGGGTGCGAAAAAGAATCCCTTTTATCGCGTCGTAGTTAAGGAAAAACGCTCAAAGCGTGACGGCAAGTACCTGGAAAATCTCGGAACATACGATCCGATGCAGGATCCGGCGGATGTAAAGCTCAATCATGATCGCATCCAATACTGGATCGGCGTCGGTGCACAGCCGACCGAGACGGTAGCGAGCCTGATCAAAAATAATCCGGTCCAGACGGAAGAAGAGCGTGCAGCAATGCTCGCGGCTCGTGCCGAGAAAAAGGCCGCTGCCGAAGCCGAACGTGCGGCTGCTAAGAAAGCAGAGAACGAAAAACTCGCTGCCGAAAGAGCAGAGGCTGAAAAAGCTGCTGCTGAGGCCGCTGCGGCTGAAGCTGCTGAGGCTGCGGCAACTGCTGCCGCTGAAGCAGAAGTTGCCGAAGCACCGGCTGAAAACGAAGCTGCTGAAGTTGTCGAAGCTGAAGCTGCTCCGGCAGTCGAAGCTGAAGCAACCGAAGCCGTCGAGGCTGAAGTTGCACCTGCTGTGGAAGCTGAAACAACCGAGGCTGTCGAAGCTGAAGCCGCACCTGTTGAAGCAGAAGCTGCTCCAGCAGAAGCCGAAGCAACCGAAACTGCTGAAGCAGAACCGGCCGCTGAAACGACCGACGAAGCTGCCGACGCTGAAAAAGCCTAAGTCATTCGCTCAAGCAAGATGAGAGAAGCTGTAGAAAAGATCGTCAGATCGCTGGTCGGTGAACCCGACGCTGTCGAGGTGACCGAATTTGAGGATGGCAAAACCGTCCGCATTGAGGTTCGCGTCGCCGACAGCGATATGGGCCGCGTCATCGGCCGCGAGGGCCGCACGGTCAAAGCGATCCGCAGCATTCTCTTCGCCGCCGGGCAAAAGCACGGCAAGCGTTTTCATCTTGATCTGGTCGAAGACTAGTGAGTGATCTCGTCGCAATCGCACGGATAGCCAAACCGCGAGGGCTCAAAGGCGAAGTTATCGCCGACATCCTGACGGATTTTCCCGAGCGGTTTGACGGCCTGAAAACGGTCATCGCTGTTATGCCGGACGAGAGCCGGCGTGAGTTAACGCTCGAAAACCATTGGTTCCAATCGGGCCGGATGGTGCTAAAGTTCGTCGGGGTCAATTCGATCGAGGACGGTGAAACGCTACGCAACGCTGAGATTTGCGTTCCTGAAACGGACGCGGTCGAACTGGAAGAGGGCGAATATTTCGACTGGCAATTAGCGGGCTGCCGTGTTGTAACAGTCTCAGGCGAGGAGATCGGCAAAGTTCGCGAGCTAATGCGGACGGGTGCCACCGAGATACTGGTCGTCGAAGGGGAAAAAGAGTATTTGATACCCTTTGCCGAGGCGATCTGCACCGAGGTCGATATTGAGAATGGAGTTATTCTCATCGATCCGCCCGACGGGCTGTTGGAGTTTTAGGTGAAAATTGATGTCTTAACAATTTTCCCGGAGTATTTTGGCTCGATCTTTGAATTTGGAATTATCCGCCGCGCAAAGCTCGCTGAGATCGTCGAGATCAACGTTCACGACATCCGCGAATATGCGACGGATAAGCACAAGATGGTCGATGACCGGCCATTTGGCGGCGGCGACGGAATGGTTCTAAAGGTCGAACCGTTATTCGCCGCAATTGAAAATTTGACAGGCACAAGCGACCGAGAGCTTTATCCTGCGGGGACACGAGTTGTCTTGCTAACACCGCAAGGTACGCCGCTCAAACAGGCCGACGCGCAAGGCTTTGCCGATGGCGCAACCCATATCGTGATGATATGCGGCCGCTACGAGGGCGTTGACGAACGGGTAACTGATGCTCTCGTTACCGATGAGATCTCGATCGGCGACTATGTGCTATCTGGCGGC
Source organism: Pyrinomonadaceae bacterium (assembly GCA_040081695.1). Lineage (GTDB taxonomy): Bacteria > Acidobacteriota > Blastocatellia > Pyrinomonadales > Pyrinomonadaceae > OLB17. The sequence continues at coordinate 936 of JBEBGA010000369.1, read as the reverse complement.
GAACCGGCGGCGGCAGTATTTGTTGATACGCTGGTTAGGCTGTTGCCGGGTGCTTTGGGCAGCGATACGTCAGCCGAAAATGATTCATTTTCCGACGGATTGCTCGATTGCCCGCACTACACACGGCCTGCGGAATTTAGAGGGATGAAAGTTCCCGAGGTTTTATTGAACGGCAATCATGCCGAGATCGAAAAATGGCGTCATGAAAAGGCGCTTGAAAAAACAAGATCGGTCCGTAAGGACCTATTAATAGGAGAAAATGGTGATATGTGAGCGGCAATAGCCGTTGACCTCTGGCCGACATTAAAATGAACAGACTAGATAGTGTTGAAAACACACAAGTTAAAGAAAATATACCGGCATTTCAACCGGGCGACACGCTTCGCGTACACGTCCGCATCAAGGAAGGAAACAAAGAGCGTCTTCAGGCTTTCGAAGGCATCTGCATCGCCCGCAAGCATGGCGGCATTCGCGAGACCGTGACCGTCCGTAAGGTCAGCTTTAGCGTCGGTGTCGAGCGTATATTCCCGTTGCACGCGACGGTCATCGACCACATTGACGTTATCCGTCGTGGTAAGGTCCGCCGTGCCAAGCTGTACTATCTACGCGATCTGCGTGGTAAGGCTGCCCGTATCAAGGAACGCGATACACGAGCTAAAAAGCAAACCAGCTAAAAACTTAGGAGCTATAAAGTGCAAAACGCGGAGAGACCGGATCCATTCATTGAGGATGAGTCCGGCTCCCGCGTTTCGCTGTTTCCCAATCTATACGTTACGGGCATCGGTATCGAATTTGAACAACAGGCTCGCGACGCCGGTTATCGTTTTATCGCCGGTGTTGATGAGGTTGGCCGAGGCTGTCTTGCGGGGCCGGTAGTTGCCGCGGCGTGTATTCTCGACCTTGACCGTGAACTTCCCGAGGGACTTGATGACTCAA
>JBEBGA010000368.1:0-2909 GCA_040081695.1 Pyrinomonadaceae bacterium | reverse complement strand
CTACTGACTACGGAATTAGTACCTCATCAATAAATATCCAAGGATCGCCGCCCGCACCGGGATGCCATGACGGGATCTTGCCAAAATTGTATGCACGCAAGCGAATATAACGCGCCTTCGTCGGCGTTACGGCTTGGCGAAATTCTTTGATCGTGGGCGTCATTTCGGTTTGGGGAACATCTGTCTTGATGTCGGCAACCTGCGACCAATCAGTGCCGTTATTTGATATTTCAAATCTTATATTCGCGGGCATCCATATCCACGGTCCCGCGACCTGCAAAAAGCTCGCCCCGAGTTCCTCGATCTCGGTCTCACGCTGCAGATCGACGACGGCCTCGTAAGTTTTCCCCTGAACGCCCTGCCACTCGCCACTCGCAAAATTTGTCGTGCCCCTGATGCCGTCAACAATCGCATTATCGCCGCCGCCGGTGTATTGCGTGCTGTACGGCGAGATGATCTTGACCGTCCAGTCGTTTGGCTGTTTGATAAAATTTGCCTCGGTCGTAAAACTCAAGGCACCGGTTTTCGGGTCTTTAGCGTACGCCTCGACCTTAGAGTTTTCGCTGATCGTAAATGGCCCCGAGTACTTTTTGGTTTGGCTTGGAGATTCTCTAATAAGGCTGACCACCGTATACATTATCTCTGCGTTTTGGGTCGTCGATAAGGTAACGGTTGTTTTGTCCGTAAAGGTACGCTTTCCTTCGATCACCGGAACTGCAACACTCGTCACGCCCGACGAAGAGATAGGAAACTCCGTAAACGCCGTCGTTACCGGTTGGTCGATCATCGCAAATTCAAGCACACCACCGCGCATCAGGTCTTCGTGCGTGATGAATGCTTTTTTGTATGGGGCACCGTTTAGCTTTGCGTTGAGGATGTATTTATTCGCCGACGATACATTCTTTGCCTTGACGGTAAATGTTTTTCCGTTCTCAAGCCGATAAGTCATCTCCGGGAAAAGCGGCGTACCAAAAGCATACACTCCGTCGCCAGGAGCAACCGGATAAAACCCCGAGGCAGACAATATGTACCAAGCTGACATCTGGCCGCAGTCCTCGTTGCCGATCAGCCCGTCGGGCGTCGGTTTGTAGAAATTGTCCATTATCTGACGGACATATTTCTGCGTTTTCCACGGCTGATGAGCGTAGTTGTATAGATACGCGATGTGATGCGAAGGCTCGTTGCCGTGGGCATATTGCCCGATCAGCCCGGTCAGGTCAGCCTGCTCGCGGCCCGCGAGTTTTTGGTCAGTTGTAAAAAGCTCATCGAGCTTTGCGACAAACTTTTCCCGCCCGCCCATCAATTCCTTAAGCCTCGATACATCATGCGGGACAAAAAACGAATACTGCCACGAATTGCCCTCAGTAAAACCAAACGTCACCTCGTTAGGCGCAAAAGGATCGACAAAACCACCGTTCTTTTTCGGCCGGAAAAAGCCGGTTCTGGTGTCAAAGAGGTTTTCGAAATAGCGGGCTCTTTTCAAGTAGTGATTCCGGTCGCGTTGAAGATCGTCGCGACTGTACATTCGATAAGTTTCAAGCTTCTTAGTCTTTACGAACGCGTCATCGAACGCCTTGGTGAGTAGCACGTCGGCCATCTGCGCGATGCACCAGTCGTCATACGCATACTCCAGCGTTCGCGAGACCGATTCGTTCTCGTCCTCCATCGAGATGTAGCCGCGCTTTTTGTAACCCGCAAGGCCAAAATGATCGAGCTCCGCCGAGTGCTTTGCGGCGGCATACGCCTTTTCGTAATCAAATCCTGGCAATCCCTTCGCCATCGCGTCCGCAATGACCGAAACGGCGTGATAGCCGATCATACAATCGGTCTCGTTACCCCACAGTTCCCAAACCGGCAGCCGCCCGCCCTGCTCATACTGACGGATAAACGTATTGATAAAATCGACCGTCCGTTTTTGGTCAATGATCGTATAAAGCGGATGCGCCGCCCGAAACGTGTCCCACAATGAGAAGACCGTGTATTGTTCCGGTGCAGAGGCCCGACCGTTAGGGAGGGCGTAACGCGCACCTTGGATGTCACGCCCTTGCTCACGCGCGGGCTTCTGCAAAGCATATCCCGGCAACTGATGCACCTTCCCATCCATCCCCCGATAATTCCCGTCCACATCATTAAACACATTCGGCTGGATCATCGTGTGATACAGCGCCGTGTAAAAGTTTGTCGTCTGGGCATCGGTTCCGCCCGAAACCTCGATCTTAGAAAGCTCCTTATTCCACGCGCTTCGCGCATCCGCCCGAACCTTATCAAAATCCCAACCGGGCAACTCGGCAGCGAGATTCTTGCGGGCTCCTTCGATGGAGACATGCGAGATGGCAACTTTAACTATTACCTGACTGCTAGAATCCAAATTAAATCCCAGAACGGCACCCGCGTCAACGCGATCCTCGTTCTTGCTCGATGCGCCGAGAACCTCTTTCGCTCGAAGAAAAATTGGTTTTGAAAACTCAGCAACAAAATAGACCGTCTGGTCTTTTGCCCATGATGAGGAGCGTCTATACCCTTCAATTCTTTTATCACCAACAAGTTTGTAGCTCGCTCCCAAAAGCTTGTCGCGCCATACCAAATCAAGTCGAATAACCGCATCACTGCCCTTTGGAAACGCATATCGGTGAAGCCCAACTCTCTGGGTTGCTGTCAGTTCAGCCTTAACGCCGTCGTCGAGCAAGACCGAATAGAAACCGGGTTCCGCGATCTCATTCTCGTGCGAGAATTTTGAAAACTTGTCACGCCTAATTCCGACAGATGGCCTTAACAAAATATCGCAACCATCCGGAATGCCCGTCCCAGACCGATGCGTGTGCGAAAAGCCGAATATTGTGTCGTCGGAGTAGTGATAGCCCGAACTGCCGTCCCAGTTGTCGATGCGCGTGTCAGGCGAAAGCTGCACC
>JBEBGA010000069.1:0-10989 GCA_040081695.1 Pyrinomonadaceae bacterium | reverse complement strand
AGGGCGAACGTCCGCCTGCGGACAAAAAAGATGCTCTCAACGAAGAACTAAAAGCCTTCGGCAATGTCCGCATCGCCGGACGCCTGACGACGCCGACACGCGGCAATTTTGTCCATCTGACCGACGGCATCAATAAACTGCAGGTCTATTGCAATAAAAAAGGCCCGCTCGCGTTGATCAAAAACGACGGCAGCGACAGCACCGACGAAGAGAACGGCTGGGCGTTGTGGCAATTGCTCGACCACGGCGACCTGATCGGAGCCGAAGGATATCTGTTTGTCACTAACACCGGCGAGGTAAGCGTCCACGTCGAACGGCTACAATTCCTCGCCAAAGCAATGCTCCCGATGCCCGATAAAATGCACGGCATCGCTGATCCTGAGCTGCAGAGGCGTTTTCGTTATGCGGATCTGATCGCATCGACTTTACAGGTCGAGCACGACGGCCTCACGACCCGCGAAGTTTTCGAACGCCGTGCAAAGCTGGTTTCCGGCCTCCGCCGCTTTCTTGATGACGCTGGATTTATCGAGGTCGAAACGCCGATGCTCACGCCAAAGGCGACCGGAGCCGCAGCGAAGCCTTTCGAAACGCATCATAACGCGCTCGATATCCCGCTTTATGCACGCGTTGCGCCTGAGCTTTATCTCAAACGCCTCGTCGTCGGTGGCTTCGAGAAAGTTTATGAACTAAACCGAAATTTCCGCAACGAAGGCCTTTCGCAGCGGCACAACCCAGAGTTCACCATGCTCGAATTCTACGTCGCCTACATGGACGTAAACGGGATGATGGATCTCGCCGTGACGATGATCCAGGATGCGGTCGCCAAAGCCAACAACGGTAGCCTCGTCGTTACATATGGCGAGAATGAGATTGATTTCGGTAAATTTGAGCGGATCTCGATGCTCGATGCGATCGCTAAATATGCTCCCGGCGTTGAGGTGGATGACAATAATATTATCGCGGCCTTTGACGCGCACGTCGAACATCATTTGATACAGCCAACGTTCATAATTGACTACCCAAAATCGATCTCACCGCTTTCAAAGGCTGATCCTTCGAACCCGAACTTTGCCGAGCGGTTTGAGTTGTTCATCAACGGTATGGAGGTCGCAAATGGCTTTAGCGAGTTGAACGATCCCAAAGAGCAGTACGAACGCTTTGTCGACCAAATGTCCGATCGCGAACGCGGCGACGAAGAGGCGATGGTGCTGGACGAAGACTACATCCGTGCCCTCAGCTACGGCATGCCGCCCGCCGCCGGCATCGGCATCGGCATCGACCGCCTCGTCATGCTCCTCACCAACAAACACTCGATCCGCGACGTGATCCTGTTCCCACACATGCGACCGGAAAAAGGGAATTCGGTCACAGAGGACGCCGAGGCAGAATGACCATTTAGGAAATTTTTAACAGGATGGACAGGATCAACAGGATTTATTCGGGATTTGTAGGATCTGAAAAAATTATCCTGAATATCCTGCTCATCCTGTTTGAATTTCTTTGCGGCAAATTGCTTTGAAAGTTTTTCTCTACACAACCTTTGCCCTCGTCGCCTTTGCGTTCAACTCGATATTGTGCCGTTTGGCATTGCGTGGCGACGAAGCTGACGCAGGAGGATTTACTGCTGTTCGGCTCTTGTCAGGGGCCGTCGCGTTGATTGTTATCAGTTTTTTAGTCCCAAGTCTCAAGTCCCAAGAGTCCCAAGTCACTTCGGACGGTGGCCGACTTGGGACATTGGACTTGAGACTTGGGATTATGAGGGGCAGTTGGCTCTCCGCATTACTCCTTTTCGCCTACGCCATCTGTTTTTCGTTCGCATATCTCGGCTTAACGGCTGGGACTGGTGCGTTGATATTGTTCGGGTCGGTGCAGATGACGATGATCGCCGCCACGCTTTTTCGCGGTGAACGCCCACGCCCGCTCGAATGGCTTGGACTCGCTGTTGCGGTTGGCGGGCTCATTTATCTCGTCTTTCCCGGGCTCGCATCACCGCCATTAAATAGTTCATTGCTGATGGCGGCTGCCGGAGCGTCGTGGGGGCTTTACACTTTACGCGGCAAAGGCAGCACCGATCCACTCGGCCAGACGACAGGGAATTTTATTCGTACGCTGCCGTTTGCCGCGCTTATCGCCCTCATTTTTCTGCCCAATTTACATCTATCGACACGCGGCATCACGTTCGCCGTGCTTTCCGGAGCCGTCACATCCGGCATCGGCTACACCGTCTGGTACGCCGCTCTCAAACACCACACGGCAACCCGTGCCGCTGTCCTACAGCTTTCAGTCCCCGTCATCACAGCCACCATCGGCGTGCTGTTCCTCGCCGAGATCGCCGACACACGCCTCGCCGCCGCCACCACCCTCATCCTCGGCGGGATCGGACTAACGATAGTGGGTCGCAATGCAGAAGCCCGCGCGTGAGCAAGGGCGTAACACGCCACGTTGATAGTTAAGCCCTCGCTTACGCGCGGGCCTCCGCAATATAGCTACCGAAAATTGTGCGATACCACATCGACCGTAAAACTATGTATCGGCTCAAAATGCCGGGCTTTTAGCATCCCTCTTTCTTCAAAAATGCCTTTAATTATCAGGTAATCGTTTTGATTTATGACGGAGCGGTATTTTTCGAATACATCCGGCATTACGACAAAATTCGAATGTCCGGTCTCGTCTTCGAGCGTAATAAACACAACATTATTCGCCGTCATCGGCCGCTGACGAATTATGACCGCACCGGCCGCCGAGACGACCTGGCCTTTTTTGAGGTTGAGCGTTTGCCGGGCGGATAGGATGCCGCGCTTGGTTAGCTCTTCGCGCACAAATGCCATCGGATGCTTGCCGATCGAGATGCCCGTTTTTCGCAGGTCGGCCTCGACCAGGTCGATACCCTCCATTTTATTAAGAAATGATGAATTTCGAATGTCGAATGTAGAATCAGGAGATCCTGCATTTTCGAACAGTTCGCCCGTTGGTTGGATAGCCAGTTCCGAATTCCATAGAGCCTCGCGGCGATGGACCGTGCCGTCGAAATTTAACGCTCCGGCAAGGCTGAGCGCTCGTATCTCGCGTTTATTGATACCGGGAACACGGTCTATCAGGTCTGCGATGCTAGTGTAGGGAATCCAGTCGCTACCGCTCCCGGTTCTGACCCGCACGATCGCCTCGCCGATCTCTTTTCTCAGCCCGCGGACAAAGTTCAGCCCGACGCGGACTTGTTTCTCACCATCGACATCCTCAACTGTAAATTCGTACTGCGACTTATTTATATCGAGCGCGATGAAATGTAGCCCGTGCCGCTGGGCATCTTTGACGAGCGTTGCGGCGTTGTAGAATCCGAGCGGATAATTGTTAAACATCGCCGCCATAAAACACGCCCGGTGATGGATCACAAAATACGCCGAAGCGTAGGCAAGTAGGGCAAAGCTGAAGGCGTGTGATTCGGGAAAACCGTAGTTGGAAAACGCGAGTACGCATGCGACTATATTTTCCTGAACTTCAGTTGGAACACCTCTTTTCTCCATGCCTTCGCGCAGGTTTTTGCTGATCTTTTCCAGCTTTTTACCCGGTTTCTTAAAACCCATTGCTTTGCGTAGATCTTCGGTCTCATCGGATGTAAATCCGGCAATGTCCATCGATATTTTTAGGAGCTGTTCCTGAAATAACGGAACACCCATCGTTCGTTCCAATATGGGTTTTAGCCGCTCGTCTATGTAATCGACAGGCTCTAAACCTTGACGGCGTTTGAGATAAGAGTGCAGCATTTTGCCGACGATCGGCCCCGGGCGAATGATGGCGACTTGAACGACGATATCGTAAAAGTTCTTTGGCTTTGATTTGGGCAGAAACGCGATCTGTGCACGGCTTTCGACCTGAAACATCCCGACCGTATCGCCCGTTTGTAGAGCTTTGTACACCTCATCGTCGCCGTGCGGCACTTTGTACAGACTGAGATCGACATCATGATGCTGCTTTATAAGTGTGATGCTGTCTCGCAAAACTGCCATCATCCCGAGCCCGAGCAGATCGATCTTGACGATCTTTAGCGCGTCACAATCGTCTTTGTCCCATTGGACGATCGAGCGGTTTTCCATTGACGCGGGCTCAAGCGGCACAATGCCGTCCAATCGGTTTAGCGACACGACCATTCCGCCCGAGTGTTGGCCGAGATGACGCGGAAAATCTAAAATTCGCTGATAAAGATCGGCAAAATGCCGCAGCCGTATGTTTTCTGCCGGGTCAAACCCATTTTCCTTGAGCCGTGCATCTAACTCTTTGCCCCGGAATGCTTCGTAATGAGAATTGAGCTTTGAGAGCCGGCTCAGAACCTCCGTGCCAAAGCCAAATGTCTTGCCGACCTCACGCACGGCCGATTTTCCGCGATAGCTGATGACATTTGCCGTCATGCCCGAACTGCGGCGGCCGTATTTGTTATAGACGTGCTGGATCACGCTTTCGCGGTCGTCACCGGACGGCAGGTCAATGTCGATATCGGGATATTGCTCGTAGCTTTCGGACAGAAAACGCTCGAATAACAATTTGTTTTTTATCGGCTCGACAGCCGTGATCCCAAGAGCGTAACAGACGACCGAATTTGCCGCCGAACCTCGTCCTTGCGAGAGAATATTGTTCGCTTTACAAAAATCCGAGATGTCAGCGACCGTCAAAAAATACCCCGCGAGTTTTTTCATCTCGATCACGCGAAATTCTCTTTCGAGACGGCCAAGTACTTGTGACCTCAGTGCCCAGGATTCGTGAAGGTAACGCTCATGCGAACGCTCGATCGCTTTTGCCCGCAGCACGGAAATTACCGTCTCACCCGCAGACACCGGATAGTCCGGGAAATTATACGAAAGCTCATCCATCGAAAAATCGATACGCGAGGCGATCTCTTGGGTGGCTTGCACCGCCTCGGGCAGGTCGGCGAAAAGATCGAGCATTTGTTTTTGAGATTTCAGATACCGCTCGCTGTTCTCGGAGAGTAACTTACCCGCGTCGTAAATGGTCGTGTGATTTTTTATGCACGTGAAAACGTCAAAAAGCTCGCGGTCGTGTTGGTCCGCGAAATACGCCCCGTTCGAGGCAAAATAGGGAAGCCGAAGCTTGTGAGCGAGGCCGAGGAGCGATTGGTTTATCGCCTCTTCGTGCCTGAGATGATGCCGTTGGAGTTCGACGTAGAGACGTTTTTCAAATACATAATTGAGCCAGGCGAGATCGATCTGTCCGCGGCCATTTTTAATGCTGTTGTGAATAAAACCGTCCGCTCCGCCGGTAAAACAAAGCAAACCTGCGGAGTGTTCTTCGATATCTTTTCGAGTCGCGAAATGCTCGCCTTTTTTGTGGCGGAGCTTAATGGTTGTGATCAGCTTAGATAGGTTTTGATAGCCTTTCAGCGTCATCGGCACCATCGGCAGCAGGCTGCCATCGTCCATCGTGACCTCTGCTCCGATGATCGGTTTTATGCCGTGCTTTCGCGCCTCAAAATGAAATCGCACCGCTCCGGCGACCGTGTCGCGGTCAAGCAACGCTACCCCGGCCATCCCCAATTCTGCCGCGCGCTCCGCCAATCTCTGCGGCTGTGACCCCGACGAGAGAAAGCTAAACGCCGATCTTGTGTGGAGCTCGTAAAACATCAGTCGTATTCACCCGTCAAAAACCACTCTTTCCCGGCCTTGAGCAGACGATAAACGCCGTGATCCTCGACCTCGATATCCCATTCTTGTGTTCTCCAGAGGCTTTCCCACCATTTGGAATTCGATTTCCAGACGCCGCTGTATTCGAGCACGTGGCCGCTGAAATACTGTGTCTTAATAAAGATGAGACGGGCGTCGCGCACCAAAACCTCGGCACGGAGCGGCGGGCGATAATAGTTGAACGCAATTATCAGATCACCGTCCGACGCATCCATCCTCTCCCGTCCTGCAGGCACAGCATCGGCGTCGAGGGTGAACGGTTCGGCGAGCCGCTGGTTGAGCAGTATGGGCACACCGACGTGTATCTCGCCGACCAGTTTTTTTAGCTTGTTGACCGTCAGCAGCAGGCTCTCGGGTTCGGGCCTCGATACGGCATATAACCCTTTTTGATCGGGGCGCGGATGCGTGAAATGTGCGGTCGTTTTTACCGACACGATGTCCGCCTCCGGCGGGTCGAGAGCACAGCGTAAGTTGATAAGCTTTAGCCAAAACGCACGGTCGAGCGTCGGGAACGACGTTTTTATCTCGTAACTTTTCTCCGTCCGGTTTTTGAGTTTGAACGCGAGATCGAGATGCTCCGTGCTAAAACCGCAATGCTCGACCTCCGCCAGCAGACGTTCGAGGCCGTGGTTGAGCACAAATATCAGCTGCTCAAAATTTTCGACCGACTGGTCCAGATCAAAGCTCCACTCGACATTGCTGTCTTTTACATTGGGCGTGATGAACGACGCCCCACGCTGTTCGATGGTGTCGATCACGTCCTGAAATTCACGCCCGTAACGCCCGATCAACTCCGCACGCGGTATCGCCAGCAGATCCTGGACGCTGCGAATGCCGAGGTCGCTGAAAACATTGAGCGTGTCCTGGCCAATATCGAGATTGCGTAATGGAAGCTGTTCGAACGCATCCGTTTCATTGGCAATATGCCCGTCGGCGCCCTTTTGCCGTGCAAGTAAAATGGCCGTATCGACCGTTTCGGCGACCGCGACACTGCCGCAAACTTTGCGGCGTTCCATCTCGGCAACTATGTTCTGTGCGATCTTGTCAGGCTTGCCGATCAGGCGTTCGAGTCCGCTCACGTCAAATAAAATGCCGTCGTCGAGCACCTCGATCGAATACGCAAATTCGCGCGCCGCCGCGATCAGGGGCTCTTTGTCCCGCTTTACATCCGGCGAAATTATGCACGCGTACGATCTAGCCATCGGTGTAGTCAAACTCCATTTTTGCCAGCAGCGGCGGCCCGTATGAGCCCTTTCGTGAGGTTAGGCTGATGTGAAACTCGCGCAGCAATTTGAATTTGCCGCTGCCCGACCACACCGTTTTGTCCCGATCAAATGTGTAGGATCCTTGTGACGCCGAGCCCGCCAGCGACTCTGCGGCCGTGACAAGCAGTACGGTCGGCGTTTCCTTGATCCGCGTGCGATAGCGAAACCAATATGACCGCGGCACCATCCGCAATTGCGACCGCGACAGCCCGCTGAGGTTGAGCCAAATACACCCAAACCCCTTTGCCTGCACCAGATAGTCGGCGGCGATAAATGCTTTTTCGACATCATTTCCGCACCGGATCCACAGCAGATCGTCGAGCACAACGCCCGCCATCTGAGCCGTCACCGGATCAAATCCATGCCCCGCATCGACGACCGCACAGATCTCGCCATCAGACGTAAGCCGTGAAAGCAGAGCGAGCGAAAAGCCGGTTTTCCCCGTACTCGCCCCGCCGATGATCTCGGTTATCGCACCCCGCGTCACCGACATGCCAAAGCCGTCGAGCGATATTTCCTCGATGTGCTTTTGCTTCTCCCGCAGGTGCGAAAGGCTTTTTACCAGGCTCAAATGCTGCATTTTAAAGTCAGTTTCGCAATACCGAAGGCGGCAATGTGTTGCATCGGTGAAACAGTATCATTAGAATAATCCAACCGCCGGAGAAAGGCAAGAAGTTTTTATGAAGTAAAAAAGGCCCCGGTAACCCGAAGCCCTTCTGACTACTTACTACTGAATTGTGGCTACTTCTTGCTTATCTATCGCCGATCGCCACATATTTCCTATCCCGTTCACCGATGTATTCGGCACGCGGGCGGATGAGTTTGTTGTTGGCGTATTGTTCGAGGATGTGGCCGGTCCAGCCTGAGATGCGGCTGACGGCGAAGATGGGCGTGTACATATCGAGCGCGATGCCCATCAGGTAATAGGTCGAGGCCGAGTAAAAATCAACGTTTGGATGCATGCCCTTTTTCTCGAGCATCAGATTTTCGATCCGCTGCGACATCTCATACCATTTCGACGTGCCCGTTTTGTCGGCCATGTGCTTGGAATAACGACGCAGCCACGTCGCACGCGGGTCTTCGGTTTTGTAAACGGCGTGGCCGATGCCCATGATCTTGCGTTTTTCTTCAAGAGCTTTTTCGAGCCAGCCATCGACCTTATCAGGCTCGCCGATCTCGATGAGCATCTTCATCACGGCCGTGTTTGCACCACCATGCAGCGGCCCCGCGAGAGCAGCAATACCCGCCGTGACGCAGCCGTACATATCGGCAAGCGTGCCAGCGACGACGCGTGTCGTAAACGTCGAAGCGTTCAGCTCGTGGTCCGCGTGCAATATCAGACACACGTCAAACATCCGTGCCTCGTCAGCATCCGGCCGCTCGCCGTTGAGCATATAAAGAAAATTCTCAGCGATGCCGAGGCTCGTGTCCGGAGCGATCACATCCTTACCATTACGGATCCGATCCCAAGCTGCCGCGATCGTACCGATCTGGCCCGTGATCTTGGTCGCGGCGCGTGTGGCGTTCTCGCGGTCGGTACCGTGTCCGGCGGGATCAAAAAAGTCGAGAGCCGAAACGCTCGTTCGCAGCACGTCCATCGGGTCGGCGGTCTTAGGAAACTGTTTCATCAGCTCGATGACCTGTGCCGGCACTTCGTAATTAGCCCGCAACTCGGCCTTGAGCGTATCCAGCTCAGCGGCGGTCGGCAAAATGCCGTGCCACAGCAGATACACGACCTCTTCAAACGTCGCGTGCTCGGCCAGATCGTGAATATCGTAGCCCTGATAAATTAAAATACCCTGTTCGCCGTTAACGTCGCCGATCGAACTCTGTGCCGCCACGACGCCCCTTAGCCCCGCTGCCGCCGCCGAAGATTCTGTTCCTGTGCTCATTTATCTATTAACCGTTCCTATCTCTCAGTCCTTATTTTCATTTCAATTCGTAATTCGAAATTCGAAATTCGTAATTGAATAACCAATCTTCAATGATATCTAAGCCAACCTACAGTGACAAGCGTCACGCCCGCAAATTGGCATTACCAATAAATTAAATTGATCCAAAGCTCCCCGCCTTGATCAGGAGGGGTGCGGCTTCCAGCCGCGAGGTGGTAGATTTCCGGAATCCGACCACTGACCACTGACCACTGACCACTGACCACTGACTTCAATTTTCCATTTTCCACTTTCCATTTTTCGTTATCTTCCGTGTCGTTTGGCTAGCTTTTGGACGTTGTATTCCGCCACCTCAGCAAGTGTTAGCCCAAGCTCGTCGGCGCACGCAGAGATGTACCAGAGTACATCGCCAAGCTCGTCTTTTAGTTTTAGCCGAGTCTCGTCGTTAATGACGCCGCCGTGATCGCGTTGAATTTTCTTGACGATATTGGCAACCTCGCCAGCCTCGCCCGCAAGGCCCAGCGTCGGGTATTCGAGGTTTTCCATTCGCCGCGGATAAAGAGCCGTCTGGCTCGCTTCGGATTGGTATTCTTCAAAGTTCATAATTTTCGCCGCATTTTGGCTGCGGTGACCGTATTTTTCATCAGCATTGCGACCGTCAGCAACCCGACGCCGCCGGGGACGGGTGTAAAGTTTGCGGCCTGCTCCATTGCATTTTTCGGATTCACATCGCCGACCAAAGTGCTGCCGCGTTTCTCTATCGTCGCGATCCGCTTTTCGAGATCTTCGGCGGGAAACATCTCGTTAGCGGTTTCGGTATCGGAAAAATTATTGATCCCGACGTCGATAACGGTCGAGCCCGGACCAATATGTTCGGCGCGAATGAATCCTGCCCGGCCGATCGCGGCGACCAAAATATCTGCTTGGCTGGTTATCTCGGCCAGATTAGCAGTTCGCGAATGACATATCGTCACCGTCGCATTTTCCTGTAGGAGCAGCATCGCCAACGGTTTGCCAACGATGTTGCTGCGGCCAACTATGACCGCATGTTTCCCGGCGATCTCGATTTCAGAACGCTTTAGTATCTCGACAACACCTGCCGGTGTGCAGGGCACGAGCGACTGATAGCCCAGCGACAGCCTCCCAACATTCTCCGGATGAAATCCATCAACGTCTTTTGCCGGATCGATAGCCTCAAGTATCTCGCGTTCATTAATATGTTTTGGCAACGGCAGTTGGACGAGGATGCCGTCAATATCATCGTTAGCGTTCAGGTCATTGACGAGCTCCAGCAGATCGGCGTGGCTCGTCTCGGCTGGCAGATGATGATGCTCTGAGATGATACCGAGTTCGGCGGCGGTTTTGACCTTGTTGCCGACATAGACCTCGGACGCGGGATCTTGTCCGACACGGACCGCCGCTAGGCAGGGCCGCCAATTGTGCTCGATCTCGATGGCCTTGACCTCAGCCACGATCTCGGTTTTGATGGCGTCGGCAATGGTCTTTCCGCTCAATATTTTTGCTGTCATAAACGCTTTTGACTGATTTTACCGCGAATGGCAAAACTTTGCTAAAATCCGGTTAATGAAACAATGGCTCGGCATGGGGTTAATAATTGTGGTGACGTCGGTCGCTGCGATCCCTCAAACGCAGGCCACAAATGCGATAATTCTCGCAGAAACCGGAGATTACGAATCAGCCATTGCCGATCTGCAACGAATCGCTCGTGACGACCCAAAAGCCTTTACCGCCAATAATTACGATTACCTGCTCGCCCGTTATGCTGAATCGAACGGCCAGCTCGGCCTCGCAATGGCAAGCTATCAGCAAATCGCCGCCCACGATTCCCTGCTCTCAGCATACGCATTAAAACATCTGTCACAGATCGCCCGCTCGACCGGCAACCTGATGCTCGAACGGCTGTATTTGCAGCAGCTTGTTCTAATGTCACCCGACAGTCTGCTTGCGGCTCCTGCCCGCCAGCGTATCGCGAGAAATCATTTTGAAAGCGGGAATTATGCGGAAACGATCAAGTTGTTGAACGCCGGCTATGGCGGTAATTCTCCGGCCAAAAAGAACTCTGCCAACCTTCGCGAAGATCAGGCATTGCTCGCCGAGGCTAATTTGAGGTCAGGCAAAACG
>JBEBGA010000367.1:0-2929 GCA_040081695.1 Pyrinomonadaceae bacterium | reverse complement strand
GAAGAAACGGTTGGACAAGGTCAATGACCTTGATGCCCGTCTCAAACATCTCGAGCGATGTCGATTGCTCGTCAAACGACGGGGCGTGGCGATGGATCGAAGATCTGGTTTCACTATTGACCGGGCCAAGCTCGTCAACCGGGTCGCCAATTACGTTCATCACGCGTCCCAAGGTCGCATTACCGACGGGAACCATGATCGGCCCGCCCTGATCCTCGACCTTCATACCGCGGACCATACCGTCAGTCGGCAGCATCGAGACTGCACGCACGCGGCCTTCGCCAAGGTGCTGTTGGACTTCGCAAATGACATCGACTTTTGTTTCGACATCAAAACCTTCGCTGGTAACGCGAAGCGCCTGATAGATAGGCGGCAAATAATTATCCGAAAATTCTACGTCGACGACCGGGCCGATGATCTGTACAACCTTGCCGATCTGTCCGCTTGCTTCATTAGCCATTATTAATAGATTGCTCCTGAAAAACAGGTAAATACCCGTCTGATTTACAAAGGAGTAAGAATAACATAACGGGTGCAAACGCGCAAAATAGGGGGGCAACACAATCGTCGTTGCCCCACAAATTGCTCATCGCCAGAAAATGATCAGCTGGTTGGCTTTTTCACCGTCTTACGCTTGGTTTTGGGTTTATTAGTAGTATTGGCCGGCTGCTCGGTTTCGGTAGTTTCAGGCTCTTGCACGGCAGGTTTCTTCGCTTTCCCTTTTTTGCCCTTGCCGCCTTTTCCCGAACCATTCGAGTTGTTTGCAGCGGGAACCTCGATCGCCGCCGGCGTTCCGGTCGTCAATGCCGGGTTTGCAGCAGCTTTATTTTTTCCCTTGCCGCCTGTGCGGCCGCCTGAGGTATTTACAGGCTCGGCATTCCCGCCACCGCCCGCTGCATCGGCGGTATTGGCAGATCCACCGCCGATGGTCCATCTTTGGCCATCGCCGTACAATCGCTCGTCACTGCAACGGGGACTAGTCGGCTCAAAAACGCCACTTACGATCTTTGAAGACCAGTTAGCTCCACGGCCGGGCGGTAGATATTTGTAGTGAAACTTGATCTTTGTTATGTCTGCACCGTTTGCATTCGGCAGGTTTGAACCGTCTCCGGGGTTTGAGATCCCGAGGGTTCTAAAAGTCGCGTTCAAGCTGCCGTCGAGGTCAAACATTCTTGAAGATCCGCCGCCCTGTGAATCAAACGCCGATTGCACGTCGTAGGTCACACAAGTTTGGCCCGGAGCACACTCTTCCCTAGCCTCACCGCTAATGTTTCCGGATATGGCCTCCATTTTCCATTTTCCACCTAAAAAATACTCGACATCAGTGATCTTGATCGTGTCGTTGCGTCCGTTGGTGAATTTGAAAAAAACGTTTTTGCACGACCCGCCTCCGCTAGTCGCGGTCGAATTTGCATTTGTGATGGTCCACATCTGGCCATAGCCAAAGATCTTTTCAGCTCGGCATACCGGATCGGTTGGCTGAAATACTGTCGTCTCGACCGTCGCGTTGCTGTTGACTTCCTTATAGACGAATTTGACCTTTGTGATGCGGTCATTTTCGGCGCCGCCGAGATCTTCGCGGGCAAGATCACAAGTCTGGCCGCTATTACATCGTTCGGAGCCGTTCTTAACATTCTCTGTTTCCCAGCGTGCCTCTGACGAGTTGTAATATTTGACCTGCTTGATGTCGATCGCACGGCCGGTGCTGTTTTTTACGCGAAAAGTTACGTTTCTACATGCGTCAAATGCATCAACGGAAATCCCTGCGAATGCTATGGAAACCGTAACCGATACAACCGAAAAGATAAATGAATTAAATCGTCTCATTATGTTCATCTCCTAAACCGGATATTACATTACCCGATAATTGTGCTTGTTATGATTATCGTTTGGCCCTTGCTATTTGTTTTTGTTCTTTCCTTTTGCTTTTGGTTTTGCGATCCCGGGCACCACGGTCTGATTCCCCATCGGGATAAGAGTCGGGGTACCTGCCGTCTGATTCCCGATCGTCCAGCCCTGTCCTTCTCCATACACTCGTCCATCGCTGCATCGGGGACTGGTTGGCCGAAAAATTTGACTCACTCCGTCAACAAATCTCTGGGCTTGGTAACCTTCTTTGGTCTCATAATCGATTCTCTTTTTGTACTCAAATTTGATCTGAGTTATATCAACCCCATCGGCATCTCCCAAGTTTGAGCCAAAAGTTGGATTCGCCACGCGTGTCAACGCGATCCAGCCAATGAGGTCAAAATTGCCATCCGGACCCGGATGCTCAGGGTCGTCAAGATCCGATTGGACGTCTAAAGTCAAGCAGGTTTCTCCCACATTGCAATACTCTCGATCCTCTCCCCAAAACCCGCCGCCGATCAGCTCACGCCGCCACCGGCCACCCCAAAAATAATTCACGGCTTTGATCTGTAGTAGATGTCCGGTGTTGTTCTTGTACTTGAACTGTACGTCCCTGCAACTATTGCTGCCGGATGTTGTGGTTGACCCCGAGATCGTAAGTGCCCAGCCCTGCCCAAAACCATAGATCTTTTCGCGACGGCAAACAGGGTCGGTCGGCTCGAACTGCTTGGATTCGCGTTCGACGTTACCGCTCACCTCTTTATAGATAAACTTAATTTTTGTAATGCGGTCGCCGTCCGCTCCGGCCAGATCTTCGCGTTCTAATTCACATGTCTGCCCGGCTCTGCAGCGTTCCGATCCGTTTTTAACGTTCTCAGTTTTCCAAGCCGCTTTGGCCGCGTTAAAATACTTGACCTTCTTAATGTCGATCTCCCTGCCCGTATTATTTGTGACACGAAAAGTAACATTCCTGCAATTGTCCCCAAAAGCGTTAATTGCAAACGAAGGCACCAAAAGAGCCGCTAAAACAAGCATTAGCGAACGTGCTGGCGAAATTCTTTTCATATTTCCTCTTTAAGCC
>JBEBGA010000366.1:0-2932 GCA_040081695.1 Pyrinomonadaceae bacterium | reverse complement strand
GCATGCAGCCTATCCCCGGCCGCAAAGAAGACAACGAAAGGGAATCAGACCCCGTCGAAACAGGCTGAACAAAATAAATAGTCGCAAGACAATGATGGCGGCGTTGATCGACGTCGCGGATTTACAGATAAAAAGGCCGCGGGCGTAACGCCCGCGGCTTTCATTTTTAGTGGCATCTATTCTTAGTGGCCATGTCGGCCGCAGTTGTCATCGTCCTCTTCGTCGTCATCGTCGTCATCGCCGCACGACCTGACCTTTTTCCAGGCACGTTTGTAATGCGTGATCGCCTTGTCAAAGTTGCCATCTGCAACGTCATTGTCGCCCTCGATGATCTGAGCCTGAGCTGCCGCACGGACGCTTGCGGAGACAGTTGCTTCGGAAACGGCAATTTGGGCAAGCTCGCGATCGACGCCGACCAAAACATTGATCCAACGCATTATCGTCGTATTCGGTATGTTTGATGTACCCGTATCGGCGATCATCGCCATGAGACGTTTGACGGCAGATCTTTCGCGGCCAAATACCTTATTACCGTGATCGCAATTCAAATGATTGCCGTCCGCTGCCCACAATCCATTTTCGAGCGATTTTTCGAGCTTTTTGATCGCGTCCTTGAGATTGTTTTTGTCCTTGTTGGAAGTCGCGGTCGAAAGGGCGGCTCGCAACTCTGTGAGAATGCCCGTTTTCGTACCTTTCAGCGTGGTAACAGTTAGCGTAGCGGTACCTTGTACGGTCCCCAGTCTTGCAAGTATCTGAACGGTACCGGCGGTTAATCCGGTCGCAAGACCCTGCGTGCCGACTGCATTTGAGATACGTGCGACCGTAATTACAGACGACGACCACGTCACGCTATTTGTAATATCCTGCACGGCGCCGTCGGAGTATATTCCGAAAGCGGTAAATTGCTGACTGCGTCCGGTGAGTATTGTCGTATTTACCGGGACAACATTGATCGATACGAGTACCACGCTGACGATGGAAAACGCTCGTATCGCCGTAGCGATATTTCCGGCCGCGTCGGCTGCTCTCACTTCAAATGTGTGAGGTCCGTTAATAAGAGGCGGGGCGGCCGTGAACGTTGTCGTACATGGAACGAACACGCCCGAATCGAAGCGGCAAGTCGTATTCGTTGCACCGCTGACCGAGAATGCAAATGTCGGTGTGTTGGTCGCAAAAACATTCGGATTGACCGGCGGTCCCGGTATCGTTATTAACGGAGGTGTCGTATCTACGATCGTTGTAACGCTGTTTGACGTCGCGGTTGCGACTGTCAGCGTTGAATATGAAACCCGCGTGGGTGAGCTCGTATAGGTGCCATCCGAGCTTGCGGTCGCGCTGTATGAGAATGACGTCGTTCCACCGGCGGCGAGCGGCGGCAGAACCCACGTCAGCGTGTTGCCCACGATCGAGACCAGCGGAGCGGTCGAAGAGCCGACAACATATGTCGTCCCAGCAGGCAATGTTTCGGTGATAGTGATATTTTCAGCCGGACGCGAACCTACAGCGGCAACGTTTATCGTGTAAGGGATCGTTGTCGAATTGGTGATTGCCGGTGCCGACTTAGTGACCGTCATTGTGTCGGCCGGGGCTGTCGACGCGGCATCTGTAACAAAGATGGAGTTCATCATCAGCCTGACGCCGTTCGTTTGCGGGTTTGTAGAGACGGGTAGTGCGGTCGAATAGTCGTGCCCCGCGAGATATGTTACGCGTCCGTTGAGGCTGCCTCCGTCGAGACGCCCGGCCATCATCGAGATCCTTGATGTGAGCATCGCTGAGCTGTCGTTGATCAGAGTTGTCACGCCTGTCTTAAATGTCGATCCCGGATTGAGCCCGATCGAATCTACCGCGCCGCTATCGACGTTAAATGAATCGACGATCTGCGTCAGAGGGTCGGATGGGACACGGTTAGCAGCGGCCGCCGCAGCCGCACCATCATCCGTAATGCCGCTCGTTGTGAGAAAAGTTCCGCTGTTCTCAAATACTCTCGCCGCTTCGCACTGCAAAAATGCGTGTACAAGTGAACCGCTGTTTAGCCACGCCCGAGTTTCCTGAACGACCTCGGACGTTGCCGCCGTCGGTATATAGTGCATCGCCGACAAATACGAAAAACGCGGCAGTCCGTTAGATTGGTTGATCAGAGCACCATCGTTATGAGTGATGTTTGACGGACCGGCAACGGCGGCTTCGGTCAGCAGATCGGGCGAGGAAGCACTCCACACCGAGCCCTGCGAATCGCGAATACCAGCGGCATTGAGGTTGTTGAACGCAATTGCCTCGAAGCCGTCCTTTAGGATCGCGATACGCGGTGCAGCTACGAGCGTGCGGTTGACCTCGACGCTGATCGAGCCGCCGGTGATCTCGTGAACGGCGGTCGCATCGCCTGCGGTCGCCTGCCACGCGAAAATAATGGGCGTCGCAGCGGCGGCATTGGCTGCGTCAATGACAAAAGGCCCGCCAGCGTAGTTTCGCGAAGAAAGCGGCCCGTTCGTTCTGAGATCTCTAGCGGTCGCAGATATGCCGTTAATGGTAAAGTCGGTCCCATTCGAGGCCTTTGCAGGATCAATGACCCAATTTACGGGCACACCGCGTCGGAGCAGTTCGTAGACGAGGCCGTAGGCTCGCAGCATGCCGGTGTCTTGACCGTTTGCTGCGGTGTCCATGGGGATTATCAGGCTGCCGACACCAAATGTCTGCGCCGCAAACATTGGTGGAGCAGCCGCTTTCGCTGTGGTGCCCGTAACGCCCGCGAACGCAGCGAAAATGACCGCTGCCGACAATATGATCGAACTTGTAAACCTCACAGCCCGCGAACCCGTTGATCGATGTGCTCTCATAATTTTCTCCTAAATGCCCGCCCCGACGCACACGTACCCCGTGTTCGTCGAGTTTGAAACTGTACTACCTCTATTTGGACAGATAAAAACGCCCAATC
>JBEBGA010000365.1:0-2939 GCA_040081695.1 Pyrinomonadaceae bacterium | reverse complement strand
TTAAAGGTTTTCGCGTTGATCTAGCGTTCCGGCGCGTTCCGCTACCGTTCCGCTGCCGCCGGAACGCCGTAACATATTGATAAAGCACGAGTTATAGCAAATAAATCTATCCAATTCGACGAATTTTCAAAAAACAATAATACCTGTGTATTATCTTGTATCAAAGATAGCACAATATTGCACAAATGTCAAGCAAAATCTTGTGAGTGGGACTGCCATCATTTTTCTTAATGGGACGAACGGAATTTACCACTCTCGTGCGAGAATAGTGTCTATGGCCAAGCCGAAATTCATCACTGACCGTCAGGAACTCGAAAAACTCGCCCCGATGCTCAAGGCGCCGATTCGCAGGCAGGTATTCGTCTGCACCGGTAAATCGTGCTCAGCCGTTGGCGGCCAGGAAGTAATGGCCGAATTCTCCCGCATCCTGACCGAGAAAGGTTTAAGACAAGGCAAAGAAACCAAGGGCCGCAACCCGCTAGGCGAGGTCGTCCTGACCGAATGCCACTCCATCGGCTTCTGCTCCATCGGCACCGCCGTCATGGTCTACCCCGACGGCACCATGTACGGCCAAGTCCAACCCGAAGACGCGGCGGAGATCATCGAACGGCATCTCGAGAACGGGGAAGTCGTCGAACGGCTCGCTTTAATGGAATTGCCGACCAAATAAAAAAGGGCGACACGTTGGTGCCGCCCGTATCTCTTAGAATCCGCTGATCGGATTGCCCCACCAGCCGAATTTGTATTTGGCTGGATCGACCTTGCCCTCGACCGAACCTGTGACCGTGCCTTGAAGCATGATGCCGCTGTAGATGTTGTTTCTGATCTCGTTACCAAGCCCGTTTTGCACTACGTAACCGTCAGGTCCGATGTTGAATTTGACGAAACGTGCTACTTCGGTGCCTCGCAACAGCTTGATCTCGTATTCGCCGGGATTCTCGTATAGCTTCCACCAGTTCCAGCCGCCGCCATTTGGTGCGTTTACCATCGCTTTGAACCTAAAACGCATCTTTGTGTAGTGATTCGCATAGTTCTCTTCGGGCGTGTAGCCCGCGTCGATGTTGTAATCGCCCTCAGCGACCATCTTGCCTTTGTAGAAAAGCTGCGTGATCGGACGTGCCTTGTCGTATTCGCCCTTGATCCATATCCAACACATCAGGCGAAGCGGCATGCCTTCCTCGGCCCAGCGGCCGACATAGACGACCGGCAGCCGCCAATCGTAGTCGGTGTAGTAATAGAAATTCTTTGCGAACTTAGGCAAGCCCGTCGGATTGTATAGGAACTTGTTGATGGTAAACTTGCCCGAATACAATACTTGCCCTGAGCCGCCGTGCGTTATCTTGAACGAATGCAGTCCCGACGAAGTCGTCGCGGTTTCGTAGGGTATCTGATGGCCGCAATCATCTACCTCGACGTAAACCGAATCAGCGTCGCCGTTGTGTACACACTGCATCGCGAACAGCGTTTTGCCCGTTGGTCCGGCGATATCGATTTTGAACTTCACGCCTTCGGCCGTGCCGCCTCGTACCTGAAAATCGACGGTCGGCGTCCAGTTCCATTCACCGTCGCCGCGATGCGTCCGCATGTCGATATGCAACGACATCGGATCGAAATTCTCCGCCGCCCTCACAAAAGTGCCAAATACAAATATCAAAAATAGAGCGTAAATTGTCAGTTTCATCAGTTTTCTCCTATTGGTCCAAAAGATCTCGCGAGAGATCGCGTTCATAGGTAGAAACTATGCGTCAACAACCGTCAGATTGTCCTTTAATTCTCGTGAAAGTTCTGTGAGAAAGTTATGAGAGCCGCCCAAACGTCATCAACACAGCCGTCACACTCGATTCCTACTGCACAATGTACAGCCATGTCATGCCCGAAGAGGCGGCAGAGATCGTTGAGGAGCATTTGGAGATGGGAAAGATTGTGGAGAGATTGGCGTTGATGGATGTGTCAGTAGCCCGCACGTAAGTAAGGGCTCAAGCTGGCCGAGATTGATCCCTTACTTACGTGCGGGCTACTCACACGTCGGCACCGCCGTCATGGTCTACCCCGACGGCACAATGTACGGCCAGGTCCAACCGGAAGACGCGGCGGAGATCGTCGAGGAGCATTTGGAGAAGGGGAAGGTTGTGAAAAGACTTGAACTGATGAGGTTAAATGGTGAAAATCTCGATTAATTGAGAAATCGGTGACTATTGAAAGTCGGCAGATTTACAAGTTGGGTCGGTGTCGTAGGAGAGGCTCATGTAGCTATACCAGACTCTCTTTCCGATAAGCGGCTTACCTTCGCAAAGTGTCATGTGATACGACTCGTTCCCGCTACAACCCCGGAAGAAGAGTGGTTTCGGCCTGTTGCTCGCTATAAGGCTGGCTATTCCGTTGACTATCTCGACCGTTGCTTTAGCTGATACCACCCCAAAACCGGAACTAGCTTCATCCTGATCTGCGAATCGAATCTCATATTCGCTCGGGGCCGATTCATCGTCGTCGACAACAATCTGCTCAATACCCGATCCGGTTGATCTCGGGCAGCCGTTGGCCCGAAGTACCTTCGCAAGGAGTTTTTTGTGAGGCCTGTCGTCCGCCCAGACAACCTGAATCTCATCACTTGGTTTTAATTCAATGTTTCTGATTAACAGTTCGGAACACTCAAGTCCAGCGACGACTACGCCAATGTCCAATTTGACGTCGAAAGGTCTTGGAGCGGTCGCGACTACGTTAGGCCGCGAGTTTGAAAGTGCAGGTGACGGGGTTGTCTGCGATACGTTTGATGTCGAACTGGAGCCGCAGCCGACGAGCAAAAGTGCGACCAATGCCAAGCTAAATAGCCGGAATACAACTGACATTAGTGTTCTCATCAAAACAATTATTCGAGTACCGTCAAAGAATACTCCGATTCTAAGGTATCAAGAACGCACCAGAAATATTTTCATCAAGAG
>JBEBGA010000364.1:0-2947 GCA_040081695.1 Pyrinomonadaceae bacterium | reverse complement strand
GAGTTATCTGCGTCAACTGCGGTAAAACCGCGTTTTTGTTATTCTACTTATTCGCTATGTCAGTAGATAAAGAGATCCTCAATAACCGCCAGGCCTATTACGAATATCACATCCTTGATAAATTCGAGGCTGGCATTGCCCTGCTCGGGACTGAGGTCAAGAGCATTATGCTTGGCCGCATCCAGTTAAAAGAGTCCTTCGTCCAGATCAAGGACGGCGAGGTGTGGCTGCTCGGTTCGCACATATCGCACTATTCGCACGGCAACATCAACAATCACGACGTAATTCGGCCCCGCAAACTGCTGCTTCACCGTCGCGAGATCGAAAAACTGCAAAAAGAAACGACGCAAAAAGGCATGACGCTGGTCGTAACCAGCATTTATTGGAAGAACGGGCGGATAAAATTTGAGATCGGCGTCGCCAAGGGCAAGAAATTATACGACAAACGCGAGACCGAAATGCGCAAGGCGGTCGAAAAAGACACCAAAGCCGAATTGAAACATAACCTGAGATAAGTTATACATATTAAAGAGTTTTTTTCCATTTTAGACAGTAAATATTGAGGTATTGATGAAATTTCAGGGAATCACCGGGAGTTTTACCGAAGCCAATGTGGAAGCATTGGCTGTTGCGGTATTTAAGGGCGAAAAGGCGGCGAGCGCGGAGCTCAAGGATCTGGACAAATTGACCGGCGGGCTTGTAGCCGAAGTCATGAAAGCCGAGGGGTTTAAGGGCGACGCGGGCCAGACGGCTCTGCTGCGTTTTGCGGCGAAAGGGGCGGTAAAAGCGACCCGTCTGCTGCTCGTCGGTGTCGGCGACAAAGCTGATTATGTAGGCCATTCGGTCGCCGCATTTGCCGGAACCGCGACTCGTTACCTGCGCAAACGCAATGTTAAAAGCTTTGCGGCAATGCCGCGCGGCGGTGTGAGTGCTGTCGAGGCCGCGCAGCAAACCGTTCAGGGAGCGATCACCAGCCAGTTTGACATCGATAAATACAAGACAAAAGACAAGCAGACCAAAGCCGTAACCAGCGTCACCGTCTGTATCGACGGTGCAAAACCCGCCGACCTAAAAACCGGCATCTCACGCGGACAGGCTATTGGCGATTCGATGAATCTGACCCGCGATCTTGCCAACGAACCCGCCAACATCCTACCGCCGGCCGAGATGGCAAAACGGGCTCAGGCAATGGCAAAGGCAGTCGGGCTCAAATGCGAGATCCTCACCGAGGCTCAAATGACCAAGATGGGCATGGGCTCGCTGATGAGCGTTTCGTATGGCTCGGCGCAGCCGGCCAAAATGATCGTCCTCAAATACACGCCAACCAAATCGACCGCCAAAAAAGGCGAAATGCTCGCCCTCGTCGGCAAAGGCATCACGTTTGACACTGGCGGCATTAGCTTAAAACCCGGCGAAAACATGGACGCGATGAAGTACGACATGTCCGGCGGAGCAACCGTTATCGGCACAATGCGTGCGATAGCGTTGCTCAAACCGACGGTTCCCGTTCTGGGTGTCATCGCTGCTGTCGAGAATATGCCCGACGGAGCGGCTTCGCGTCCGAGCGACGTCGTCACCGCTATGAACGGCAAGACCATTGAGATCCTAAACACCGATGCCGAAGGCCGTCTTGTCCTCGCTGATGCCGTTGCTTACGCCGAAAAACAAGGTGCGACACAGATCATCGACATGGCAACGCTCACAGGTGCCGTTATAGTCGCTCTTGGCGACCAAAACACCGGCATCATGGGCAACGATCAGAAATTTATTGACCATATCATAGCCTGCGGCAAAGAGTGCGGCGAAGGCTATTGGCAGCTTCCGGTCAGTGCCGAGTACAGTAAACAGATCCGCTCCGACATTGCCGATATCAAAAATATCGGCCCTCGAGGCAAAGCCGGCACCATTATGGGAGCCGTCTTTATTCAGGAATTTGTCGATAAAGCAAAATGGGCGCATCTCGACATTGCCGGTACGGCTTGGGCTGACGGAGCACGTCCGCACCAATCAAAAGGCCCGACCGGCGTCGCCATCAGGACGCTACTCAATCTGATCGAAAAATCGCAGTAACTCGAAAGGTGAATAAAACGCTCGAACTTATCAAAGACATCGTCTCCGCTAACAATTTTGTAAGCGGGGCGATCGCTATCGGTATAGTTTTATCGATAGCCCTCGGCTGCAATTGCGGCAAAAATCTCGATCTCGCAAACCTTGCCAAAAACAGCAATTCGACCGCGTCAAACTCGAGCACGACTAGCGACGCTGTGCCGTCAAATCCTGTCGTCGAGGGTCTTGTAAAAGACACGATGCGCAAGTTTCGCGGGGCCATCAGAACCAAAGATTTCACGGAGCTTTATAACGACGCATCAACTGATTTTCAGGGCACTTACACGCTCGCTCAGGTCGAGTCCGCATTCAAAGCCTACACAAATAAAAAAGGCGTGGTCGTTCCGATCCTTGATAAGATCGAGTCAACAGATGCCGAGTTTGACCGCCAGCCGTCGATCCGAACGGAAAAGAACCTCAATATTCTGGTCGCGTCAGGCAAATTTAAAACAAAGCCATACAATGTTCGTTTTGATTACGAATATGTGATGCGTGGCGGCGAGTGGAAGCTGCTAAAACTGATCATTAACATTCCATAGGAGACAGAAATGAACAAACTTTCGAATAATCGCTTTAACATTCTTGTCGTAACATTTGCCTTGCTCGCGATCGGTCTTGCGTGCGGCGGCGGTGCTCCGAAGGCTGAGGACGAGAAACAACCCGGCCCGGAATATGTCGGAGCCTGGACAGCGAAAGATGGTTCATTCATCACAATTCGTCCTAACGGCGGAGCTGACTACAAGATCGGCGGCACCTCTGTTTCTGGCGGCACGGCGCTTGTTAGCGAGAAAGAAAAGACGCTCAGGATCGCCATGTTAGGAATGGGTTCACCGATGAAGAT
>JBEBGA010000068.1:0-11094 GCA_040081695.1 Pyrinomonadaceae bacterium | reverse complement strand
TTCTAATTGTCTCGCAAACGACAGATTGTTCATCATCGAATTTACGGGCTCAGCGTATCCCAGCATGTCTTGGACGTTGAAGCGATTCTGCCACCACGGATTGATGCCATTAAACTTGTCCTTTAGATGCTCAACGGAGTCCTTGTACCGCTCAAGCCGTTCCTTAAAATCTTTGCCGCTCTCCGTGTTTCTCAAATTGCTTTGATCTAGCGAACGGTCAAAATCTTTCTTAAAAGCTTTGCTGCTCCGCTCAAGCTGGTCAACGAACGCTTTTACTTGATTTTTGCTATAAGTGTTGACGTAACGCCCCTCTTGAGCCGGTGTCGTCTGGGGCAAAGCAAAAGCAAAAAATGCTAAAAATATGCCGGTAATAATAAGTTTTGAGTTAATGTTTTTCATGGATATCCCTCCGTCGCTGACCTAAAGTTCGTATCGAAACTTCATCCAAATGAGCTGCCGCTTGAGCAACTCTTGCTTGGCTGTATTACGATGATTATATGTAAATTGTCCGTTGCCAACAACGTGCGAGTATCCCCAGTCAATTTTTAACGATGCAGCTAAGCGATTTTAATTACGATCTACCCGAAAACCTGATCGCGCAACACCCGGCGGCTCGTCGCGAATCGTCGCGAATGCTATTGGTTGACCGCAATAATTCGACATTTACCGATCATTCATTTACAGATCTTCCCTCATTTTTAAGGGCGGACGACCTGCTTGTTTTGAATAATACCAAGGTTTTTCCCGCACGGCTTTTTGGCAAAACAGAGACAGGAGCCACGGTTGAAACATTTCTTATTGAAGAGATCGCTCCTAATACCTGGACAGCCCTTGCACGGCCGGCGAAACGTCTAAGGCCGGATAAAAAGATAATATTCTCTGATCTGCTTACCGCCGAGCTTGTCGAAAAACATGATGACGGAAAGGTCTCGGTCCGATTCACGGCAGCCGGCGAACTTATGGAGATCATCGAAAACCTAGGCAAAACACCGCTCCCGCCATACATTAAGCGTGAAAAACTGGCTATCGACGATGACCGCGAAAGATATCAAACCGTCTATGCAAAAAATCGCGGAGCGATCGCGGCACCGACCGCAGGTTTGCACTTTACGCCCTACATACTCGATAAGGTCCGTGCAATAGGTGTCGATATCGCTGAGATAACATTGCACGTTGGGTATGGGACTTTCGAACCGGTCAGGGTTGACGACATCGCAAAACACACTGTACTTCCCGAACGGTACGAGATCGATCTGAAAACAGCCAACAAATTAAATGCCGCCAATAAAACCGGCCGCAGGATAGTTGCGATCGGCACGACGACAACTCGTGCTCTCGAATCAAACTTGAGCGAATTTGGAACATTCTCGCCCGGCCAACATACAGCCGCCATTACGATCACGCCGGGATATCAGTTTATGGCAGTCAATGCGCTGCTTACCAATTTTCATCTACCAAAAAGCTCGCTCCTCGTTTTGACCTCTGTCTTTGGCGGGCATCAGCTTATAATGGATGCATACCGTCACGCTGTCGCAAATGAATATAGATTTTATAGCTACGGCGACTGTATGCTTATCACTTAAAAGATGGCTGTTTTAGAAACAATTAAGAGCTTTTTTTTGCCAACGGGTTTTGCCGAACCTGAGGTTATAGTTCCAGCTCCGTCATGTGAATACGAGATCCGTCCACTGACTTTGGAACAACTGTCCGACGTACTCCGGCTCAACATCCGCTGTTTTAGAAACGGCGATAACTATACAAAATACACCTTTGAATATCTGCTCAATGATCCGAGGACACTCAGTTATCGTATGGTTACGCCCAATGACGAACTCGTCGGTTTCGCATTTGTCATGGTTAATGAGGGTAACGCCGCCCACTTGACGACCATCGGTGTTGCACCCGAGCATCGCCAGCGAAATATTGCTGCACGGCTGCTCGGCCATATCGAGGACGCGCTGAAAAAACGTGAGGTCGGCACTATTATGCTGGAGGTTCGCGTTAGCAACACTATCGCCCAAGATCTGTATCGCCGCGCGGATTACACCATCGTCCAACGCATCGCCAAATATTACAACAACGGCGAAGACTGTTTTCTAATGATGAAATCTCTGTATTAATTTTGAATTTTCAACTACCGAGAATCTATCCGATCACCGACACTCAGATCTCCGGCCTGTCTCATCTTGAGCAAGTAAAACGATTGATCGCCGGCGGTGCCACGCTGATCCAACTCAGGGAAAAACACATGTCGCCTTCGGCGTTTTTCGATGACGCAATAGAAGCGATCGCCTTTGCCCGCGAGCATTCCGTCAAGATAATCATAAATGACCGTGTCGATATTGCTACAGCGTTAAACGCCGATGGCGTTCATCTCGGCCAGGACGATCTGCCGCCCGCTGAGGCAAGGAAAATACTTGGCGAAGATGCGATCATCGGTTTTTCGACGCACACTTTTGAACAGGTTCGAGAGGCCTTGTTTTTTCCCGTAGATTACATCGCATACGGACCGATCTTTGACACAAAAACAAAAGAAAACCCGGACAACACGGTCGGACTCGCAGAGTTAAAATTGGTCCGTGAGATCATCGGCGATACTACACTCGTCGCTATCGGCGGTATTAATGAATCCAATTATCGATCGGTTTTAGATACCGGAGCTGAATCCGTTGCTATCATCAGCTCGTTACTCTCAGATCCGGCACAGATCGACGCCAAATTCAGAGCCCTGATCAATTCTTAGATCTTGTTCTGTCAACATTGTTTATTATTGTTAAAATAACTCTTGCGCATCGTCCCCGGTTTAGGCAATAATACTTATTGACGGTTTGGCCTCAGCTTGACCGTATCCCACGTCCCCTGCCTCTTCTCGTCAGCCATCAGGAGTCGAAACCAAACATGAGTTTGCTTGACATAGCACCCATTATTGAGCAGATGCTGCTCGTTTCTGAGAACGTAAGTGATCTTAATTTCTCTTGTGGTCAGAAGCCGCAGGTCGAGATCAACGGCGTTCTCTATCCCGCGTCGCCCATTGGCTTGGGCAAGCTGTCCGCATTTCAGACCGAGATGATCGCGATGTCGCTGATACGCGACAACCCGGACGCTGCGGCCCAACTGGTCAAATACCACACCGCCGACCTCTCATACGCCCTGCCGGGTAAGTGCCGCTTTCGTGTAAATATCTTTCAACAGCGCAACTCATTTTCGATCGTGATGCGTGTCATCCCGCACGAGATCCCTAGTTTCGATTCGCTCCGTCTGCCGACGCAGTTAGCCGATATTGCTGAGATCCGCAACGGTGTTGTGCTGCTCACCGGGCCGACCGGTTCGGGTAAAAGCTCGACACTCGCCGCGATCATCGACCGCATCAACGAAACCAAGGCATACCACATCGTGACGATCGAAGACCCGATCGAATTTCTCCACAACCATAAAAAATCGACGATCAACCAGCGCGAAGTTGGTGCCGACACAAAAGATTTTGCCTCAGCACTGCGTGCCGCATTGCGCCAGGCTCCAAAAGTGATCCTCGTCGGCGAAATGCGTGATCTCGAAACAGCCGAGATCGCCCTCGAAGCGGCCGAAACCGGCCACCTTGTGCTATCGACACTGCACACCATCGACGCGTCAAAGACCATCGACCGAATCATCGGCCTCTATCCAAAGAACGAAGAACGCGTCATCCGCACACGTCTGGCCCAAACATTTCGTTATATCGTCTCTCAGCGTCTGATCCCGACCGCTGATGGCCGCGGCCGTATCGCCGCCGTCGAGATACTGCGTTCTAATCCGCGAACCCGCGAATATATCGAAAAAGGCGAGACCGAGGGCAAAACTTTGCTCGACGCGATCCGCGATGGCGAGATCGATGGTATGCAAGATTTCGATTCGGTTCTCAGGAATATGATCGAAAAGGGTTTGATCAAAATGGAAGACGGGTTGTCATTTGCCACAAATCAAAACAACCTGTTGCTCCAGCTCAAGGGCCTTTCTTCGACCGAGGACTACGCAAACGCCGGCAAACCGGCCGCTCCGTTGCCAAAACCAATGGTCGAGGCGCCGCCACCAGCAAATCCTGACTCGGTCCTCAGCATGATCGAATAACTATTCACTAATCACTGGTCACTATTCACTATCATGATAATCCGTTGCGATAATTGCTCTGTTTCCTTACAGTTAGACGAATCAAAGATCCCTAGTGGAAACTTTTCGGTTCGCTGTCCGCGTTGTCAAAATCTGCTGCGTGTCCAAAAAGATGCGTCCGGCAAGGGCCTTTCGACCGTTGATCAGTTGGCCGCAAATAAACCGGCTGCTCCGACCGCCGACAGCCCGACCGATTTTGCTGCAAAGGAAAATGACATGCAGATCAACAGCGCACTTCGTTCACTGATGACCGCTTTGCAGTCCGAAAAAGCCGTTTTGGAAAGCGATGACGAGGGTGACGAAAAGCCGCGTCGTGTATTGCTGTGCCTGGGAGAAAGGTCCGAGGAAACTGCCAAACTGCTCGCAAAATCGGGGTACAAGGTCTATGTTGCCCAAACCCCAGCGCAGGCGAACGAACGTCTTCGTGATGGCAAGACCGAGATATTGATATTTTCGCCGGATTTTGCCGCTGAGATGGGTGGAGCCGCTGTGCTTCAGCAAAAGGCAAACGCGATGTATTCGTCCGAGCGTCGGCGTTTGTTCCTCATTTCGCTTGAGGACGAGGGTACGACGATGAACGCCCACGACGGTTTTCTCCGCAATCTAAATCTCATCGTTAACACCAACGATATTGCACAGCTACCGCTAATACTCAACCGATCACTCGGCGACTATAACGACCTCTACAACCACTTTAATAAAGCGTCGGGTTTCGCGTCGATCTAAGGATCTATCTACAAAAGAGCGAGGTCACAAACGAGCATCTCGATCTGTAGACGTGCACCAACAGGGCCGCTGCCCCCGATAGATGTTTTTATTGCTAGATCTGTTTTTGCGAGTTTTTGGATCGCGGAAACAAGTTTCTTCATCTCGACGCGCCTCGCTGTTGCCAAAAATGGTTCCTGGTCGTTGTATCGGAGCTTAACCACATTTGCGACCTCGCGGCGATCAACCCCGCGTTCCATCATATCTTTTGCCATCAATAAACGGCGGTAATTATAGGCAATGAGGCCTAGCAGAGCCAACGGCTCCGCCCCGTCATCAAGTATCTTTCTCAGCAAATTGATTGCCGACGAACGCCGCCCGGCGACAAGCTGTTTTGTCAGCTCAAAATTATCTATCTCGCGCGTGTTTGGGACAAGTTCCTCGATGAGTTCGCTTGTCACGATCTTTCCGGGCAGAGCCGCTGTCGCGAGCTTGCTGATCTCGTTATTTAACCGGCAGACATTTGAACCGATCCGCGAGACAAAACTGTTCAGCGTTGCACCGTCGATCTCGGCACCGGATTTACGAAATTCGCCGCGAGCCCAATCGATCAGCTCACCGTCCTCAAGCGGTTTGAACTCGACCGCCGTCGTCTTATCCCGCAGCAGCTTACCCATCTTCCGCACGCCGTTAATGTCGTCCGCAATAAAAATG
The DNA here is from genome assembly GCA_040081695.1 of Pyrinomonadaceae bacterium. Classification (GTDB taxonomy): domain Bacteria; phylum Acidobacteriota; class Blastocatellia; order Pyrinomonadales; family Pyrinomonadaceae; genus OLB17. The sequence continues at coordinate 5,532 of JBEBGA010000068.1, read as the reverse complement.
ACTGTCGATGTAGGCGATGGGTTTGCGAAATAGGCACTCAAAACCGGCTCGTGGTCCTCGGTGATCGTGTCGCGAAAACCTGTAGCCGATATGCGAATATCCGTGATCCGCACGACCCGCCGCGAAGCCATCATCGGCAGTTGTTCAGCAACGGCAAGTGCCTGTTTGAGATCGCCATCGCCGCTTAGACTAAACGAGGTGTCGTTAAAGTCACGGAAATCGCCCTCAGCAAACGTCTTATCCGCGATCGTCTTTGCCGCCAGATCACGCAAATATGTTTCCGCGCCAAACAGTACATAAATAGGCGCTATCTCATGCTGCTTTAGCTGATTTCTGAACTGTTCCCGCGATAAAACCATCGACTATTTCTTTTCTTCTTTTACACCGATTCCGTTGACGAAAGCAGAAACCGCTGCTTCGGCAAATGCTCTCGCCATACGCTCTACGGCCGGGTCTTCTTCGTTAAAGAACGAACGCGGGTCGCTCGAGAATTCAAACGAGTCGCGAAACGCAAAATTCTGATTGTCGTAGAGGATCGTGTTGTTTCGCACATCGCGGATCGTTACCGCGACCACGATCGTCACCTCATATACACGGGCACGGCCTTGGCTGTCGAGCAGCACCCCGGAAAATGCAAAATCACGGATCATGCCCTCAAGCACCGCGTCGGCCCCGGTTCGCGAACCCTGTACTTTCAGCCCGTTGCCGCGGCGTATGATCTCACGGCTAACAGCGTCGGTAAATCGCGACTCGATCTTGTAACGGATGCCTTTTGCCTCAAACTGAAACGCAGGCACAGCGATCGTCTTGACGTTGTTTGGCAATCCGGAATTAGTCACGGGTTTATAACACTCGGTAAAACCCGACGCAAAAAATACGGCAAAAACTAGAGGTAAGCACTTTAGTATCTTCATTTTGTTGTTGCGTCCAGACCGACGCCTCTCATTTTTGACCGTCGGACGACGAAAACGCCAACGCAGATAAATCCGAGCGTGAGCAATATACCGCCAACAACGGTCGCCCAAAACTCCGGCGTCTTTGGCTCAGACGAATAATATGAACCCTGCGAATGCCCGGCCTTATTGCTGCTCTGGCCACCCGAAACAGGCGTGGCTTTTATGCCTTTTTCGGTATCTTTTTCCAAACGATAAACCGGGTCTTTTGCACCGGCTGCCTCTGCATTGGGAAGATCGCGGATAAAGCCATGCTCAACCAATACTATCGTACCCGTTACTTTGTCGTCGTAAATAGCCTGTTGCAAAGGATTTAATCTCTGATCTGTCGCAGTTTCGCTTAAACCGATCAGTGCTTTTTTAGGAACAGCGAGAAACTTGCCGTTGCGATACCAAGCCCCGCCGCCCAACGATTCGATGGTCGTAAGCTGGTCCTTTTTCAAAACATATTCTTTTAGGTCAGCACCAACCTTGATGAAAAAACGATAATCGGCAAAATCGTCCTTGGGCTCAACGATCAGTTTTTGCGTAATGCGTTTGTAGCCCTTATCTGGCGGCACGTCAGCATAAACCGCATTAAAAAGGGATAGCGTCACAAACATCAATGCCAAGGTCGTTAATATTTTCATCGGTTTATTACTCCTGAGATCGCGGCGACGGTTTTGACGGCCTCGACCGTTTCGCGTACATCGTGAACACGCAAAATCTTTGCTCCATTATGGAGAGCTTTCAATGCCGTAGCAATGCTACCGCCAGTTCGTTCCGATGGTGGAACGTCACCGAGGATCCGTGTCAAAAATGATTTACGCGACGTTCCGATCAGCATCGGATACGGTTTGAATTCGTTTACGATATTATCAAGTTTAGCGATCAACTCTAAATTCTGCTCCTGCGTCTTACCAAATCCAATGCCGACATCTACGGCGATCTGTTCGCTGCTAACGCCACGTGCTGTTGCAAGAGCTATCGAACCGCGAAGACCGCCTATCACATCAAGAACGATGTCATCGACCGGTTGTTGCATGTGCATTGAGGCAAAATCTCCGCGCGAATGCATCAGAACAAGCCCTGCATTTGTTTTTGCGGCAATGTCCGCGATCTTTGCGTCAAACCGCAGCCCCGAGATGTCGTTGATGATCTCAGCACCAACGTCAACGGCACGGACGGCAACTGAGGATTTGGTCGTATCGACTGAGATCAGCGTATCAAATCGTTTTGTAATGGCCTCGATCACAGGTACTACTCGTTTGATCTCGTCGTCCGAGGCAACTTGTACGCCGCCTGGACGCGTCGACTCGCCGCCGACATCAATAATATCTGCACCATCGGCGATCATGGCTTCCGCACGGCCCAGGGCATTATCAACCGATAAATACTCACCGCCGTCAGAAAAGCTATCCGGCGTGACATTTAATATGCCCATTACCAGCGGCCGCGCAAGCGATATTTTTCGGCGTGATGTCTGCCAGTGCATAGCTCAATTAAACCGCGAATCGGGTAAAAGAAAAAGGATGAAGAGTTTTCATCTTCATCCCTCATCCTTCATACCTCATCCTTTCCCTACGCTGCGACCGGATCATTGCCCGTCATCGGCGGTATGATCTGGCCCTTTAACGAGGCCGCATCCTCAGATGCGGATGAATCATCGTCATTATTTGACGATGACCGCTCAACCGGATCAAGCGGCAGTCCTGCAATGACCCGCCGGATCATAACCGCGTCGAGCGTCTCGTGTTCGAGCAGAGCCTCGGCTAGATTGACCATCGTTTCGCGGTTTTCCTTGATGATCTTTTCGGCCCGCTCATATTGCTCGGCAATGATGCGTTTTACCTCTTGATCGATCTTGATCGCCGTGTCCTCAGAATAATCACGATGTTGCGAGATCTCACGCCCGAGGAATATCTGCTCTTCCTTTTTTCCAAAGGTCAGCGGCCCCAGCTCGCTCATGCCGTATTCGCAAACCATCGCACGTGCAACCTCGGTCGCTTTTTCAATGTCATTAGCGGCACCGGTCGTAATGCTGCCGATAAATACATCCTCCGCGATACGCCCGCCCATCGCCATTGCGATCTGGCCAAGAAGATATTCTTTTGTCGCACTGAGACGGTCTTTTTCCGGTAGATACATCGTCACGCCAAGCGCCATGCCGCGCGGGATGATCGTCACCTTGTGGACCGGATCGATATTGGGCACCTTCATCCCGACGAGCGTATGGCCAGCCTCGTGATAAGCCGTGATGCGTTTTTCCTCGTCAGAAATGACCATCGACTTACGCTCGGCGCCCATCATCACCTTGTCTTTGGCGATCTCAAAATCAGCCATGCCGACGACCTTTTTATTGTAACGGGCGGCGTTCAAGGCCGCTTCGTTAACAATATTTGCAAGATCCGCACCCGTAAATCCGGGCGTTCCGCGTGCGATCACATTGACATCGACGCCTTCATCAAGCGGTATCTTACGCGTGTGAACTTTCAAAATGCCTTCGCGGCCGCGAACGTCTGGGCGTCCGACGACAACACGACGGTCAAATCTACCCGGGCGAAGCAGCGCCGGATCCAAAACGTCTGGCCTATTGGTCGAGGCAACGAGGATAACGCCGTCGTTCGATTCAAAGCCGTCCATTTCAACGAGCAATTGGTTCAGCGTCTGTTCACGCTCATCGTGCCCGCCGCCTAAACCCGCACCGCGATGGCGTCCGACAGCGTCGATCTCATCGATAAAGATGATGCACGGAGCATTTTTCTTGCCCTGTTCAAAGAGGTCACGGACACGGCTCGCACCGACGCCGACAAACATCTCAACAAAATCCGATCCTGAGATCGAGAAAAACGGAACGTTCGCCTCGCCGGCGATCGCCTTTGCAAGCAAAGTCTTACCTGTTCCCGGAGGGCCCACCATCAGCACGCCCTTAGGGATTTTGCCCCCGAGCTTTTGAAACTTTTGCGGATCTTTTAGAAACTCGATGATCTCCTGCAGCTCTTCTTTGGCTTCGTCAACACCGGCAACGTCCTTAAATGTGACGCGTTTTTGCTGGTTATTGAGCAGCTTTGCCTTTGACTTGCCAAACGACAGCGCCTTATTGCCGCCGGCCTGCATCTGTCTGAGCGTAAAGGCCAAAAAGCCCATCAGCAAAACAAATGGCAGCAACGATATCAGCACCTGCCAGCCGAGCCCGGTTGACGGGGCTTCGAGCTTGATCGCGGTGTCAGTGTCCTTTGCCGCGGCAAAGATCTGGTCGCGCGTCGCATCACTCGTATCGAGCTTTGCCGTAAATTTAACATCGCTCTTGCTGACCAGTTCCAGAGTGTCCTGCTTCACAGTGACCTCTTTAATATCTTTGTTCCTGATCTGCGTGAGAGCCGCGTCAAAGGAAAGGTCCTTAGTCTGCGGGGTCTGTTTTGACTGTAGATACCAAACGAATACCAGCGCACTCGAAATGATCATCAGCCACAATAAAACTTGTTTTGCCTTAGAACTCAATTTATAGCCTCCAAATCAACTTTCACCTGTATAACTACCAGCCTTACTATGATGAAAGCCGCTGCCGGGACGTTGTTCTCAAACGACGCGTCCCGTGTCATAACCCTAACCTTTGATTCTAGTAGCGCGCTTCGTAATATTCAACCTAATTTTCTTCATAAACCAGCTTGCCCGCCGATTTCACAACGCGCCCGCCACCTGGCAGTTCGACGGTCCTACCGCTCTTGGTGCTCAATATCAAACGACTAACCGCTTCTATATGTTTCAGTTGTAATGCCCGCGTAGTTCCACGATGCCGCTTTAACCACGCGCGGATCAGCGAATTAAGCTGCGCGCTTGGCAGATCTTTTACCTCGCTAAATATCAATTCGTCCGGCGGCGGCAATTGGTTGCTGATTTTTGTATTTTCCACCGACGCCTGCATCAATGCGGCAGTACTCGCGAGCGTCTCAATAATATTCGGGTTCATGTCTGCGAGCATCGGCAGCAAAACTTTACGGATCTGCACCCGCTTGTACAAAGTGTCGTCATTCATCGAATCCCGTTGATAAGCAATATCTAATGCGTGACAAAACGCCTCAGTGTCGCCGCGCTTTGCCCAGGACAGGAGCGGACGGACTAATAATAGTTCCGGGTTCCGAGTTCCGAGTTCATCCAAGCGCCTGTTTCGCCCCTTGCACCGCGGTCCGACACCGCTTTAATCCGTCCCGTTGTCGGCGTCACCCGCCGTCATGTTGGCGACGGACGCGGCGGCGTCGGTCAGGGCGGATCTCACGTTATCCCAACCTCGGTGTCCCGGGCCCGCGCTGCGTCGGTCGCCGACGACGCGACGCCTGACTGTGAAGGGCGGGGATGCGCCGCGGCGCCGGTCATGACCCGTGGGAGGGCCGGGCGCTCTGGCAGCACCACCCGCCCCCGTCGATCCAAGGAGGCGAGAGCGTGCGTCACGAAGGTGCTCGTCTCCGCTACTTCGGCGCCATCGCCTTGAACTTCGCCTCGAGCTCGGGCTTGCACTGGAAGCACTGCGACTCCGGCACGTCGTGCTCTTTGCACCAGTCGCCCTTCGCCTTGAACGAGGCGATCAGGTCGGTGTTGCACC
>JBEBGA010000363.1:0-2951 GCA_040081695.1 Pyrinomonadaceae bacterium | reverse complement strand
GCGGCGGTGCCAGTGCGAATCGCAGGATCGAGCTGAATATGCGATTTAACTGGTAGTTTTTGAAACCAGTTTGACTGAACTCAAAGAGGGGCGATTGCGTATTAAGCATCGTCTCTCTTTGTTTGTATAATCAAGACAGGAAATTATTATGAAGTGTCTTTGTGGTTTACTGGTGATTGCTCTCTCGTGTGTTTTTGCATCGGCTCAGAATGGTGCGGCAACCAAGACGGCTGACAAGGCGGCTCCTGCCGTTGCTGTGCCGGACGCGATGGGGCCGGCGAAGGCGGCATTTGCGGCTCATGGCGGTGACAAGCTCAAGAAGATGAAGACGATGCTGGTCAAGGGATCGGTCGATGTCAATACGTTTGGCCAGGCAACGCCCGGGGCGTTTTCGACGGCGATCAGTGGCGACAAATATTATTTTGAGATCAACTCGATCCAGCAGCTAAAGCAGGTGTACGACGGACGCGAGACGTTTTCGTCGATACAGGGATTTTCGCTTCCGCCGGTGACGAGCCTCGGCATACCGCTGCTCGCACGGCTCGGTGATGAGGGCTATGTGGTCTCGGCTTTGCCAGCAACCTCGAAAAAGAAGAGAGGCTTTCGTCTTACGACGCCAGAGGGCTTCTACACCGATTTTGGTGTCGATGAAAAGACCAGCCAGGTCAAATCGTACGAGTCGGCATTTGAACTGAACGGCCGCGTTGTCACTACCTCGGTCGAGGTTGATGAGTTTTTGACGGTCGAGGGCGTGGTGTTGCCAAAGAAATATGCCCAACGCTTCGACCTCGGCCCGATCACGGCGTATGCCAATTTTAAGGCGAAGGAGATCTTGGTGAATACCAAGATCGAAGACTCAGCGTTTGCGATTCCGAGATAGTCGGAACCACCTGCCGTAGCGGGTGGTTTAACTCGGTCGTTTCTGACAACGGCATACAGCGTTCGGCTTCAACCACCCGCTACTGCGGGTGGTTCTGACTGAAGCGGCTATTTTTCCACCAGTCGATCGTTCTTTTTAGGCCTTCTTCGAGACCGACTAGTTTTTGGTAACCGAGAGCTTCGATGGCGCGGGTGTTGTCGGCTTGGGAATGTTTTACGTCGCCGTTTCGGGCAGGTTCGTGGGTTGCGGTGGCGGTTTCGTTGCCGGTGATCTTCTTTAGGACGTCGAGAAGCTCGTTGAGTGAGATGCGGTCGCCATTGGCGGCGTTCATGGTCTCGCCCAGGCCGACGGCGGTTTGGGCGGCTTTGATGTTGGCATCGACGACGTTGTCGATATAGGTAAAATCTCTCGACTGCTCGCCGTCACCAAAGATGATCGGCTGCTGGCCCGTCATGAGCGAGTCGATAAATCGGGAGATCACGCCCGAATACATCGATGCCGGATTCTGCCGCGGGCCGAAGACGTTGAAATATCTCAGAGAAATAGTCTCAAGGCCATAGACGTTGTTGAAGGCACGACAGTACAATTCACCGGTCAGCTTTGCAGCCGCATAGGGCGAGAGCGGCTCGGCACACATCGTCTCGACCTTTGGCAGCGTCTTTTGATCGCCGTATGCTGAGCTCGACGCGGCGTAGATGAACCGTTTGACGCCCGCCTCTTTTGATTTGAGCAACAGGTTAAAAGTCCCATCGACGCAGACGCGATGCGTCTCAGCCGGATTCTCGACAGATCTCGGTACGCTTGGCAGGGCGGCTTGGTGAAATACGACCTCGACGCCTTCGACCGCTTTAGCTACTGTGTCGATGTCAGTAATATCACCCTCGATAAACTCAAAATCGCCCGTGATCTCGTCGAGATTCTCGCGGAACCCTGTGGCGAAATTGTCGATGATACGCACCTTGGCGCCTTGACGAATCAGTTCGTCGGCAAGATTAGAACCAATAAATCCGGCGCCTCCGGTTACAAGTACTTTGCTAGTGATGGCCATAAATTAGAAGGTGAGATGGTGAGAAAATGAGAAGGTGAAATTTTCACTTAACGTTTTCTTAGTCCGGAGGGAACAACCCAAGAGTGCGGGTTATTTCCCATCGTGAGCAGCATCGCGATCACTTCATCATATATCTTGTATAGTCGTAACCCAATCTCTCTATCTAGATAGACGCAACGTACCGCAAATTCCAGCCAAGTCTGGGTCTCCGCCGCCTCGCCTTCGGCGTCATTTAGCTTGCTAACAAAAGCAGCCTCGTAACGGCGTTTTCGCCAGCCCTCAGCAATATTTGCACAAACCGATCTTGAACTTCGCCTAATTTGGTCGGTTAGGGAGTAGGTTTCTTCTTTCGGGAAATTCTTGGTTGCCTCAAAGATTTCCATCGCAGCCTCGAAGGCTTTCTTGTAAACGTCCAGATCCTGATGTTTTATGATCTTGCTCAATTTCTCACCCTCTCACTTTCCCACTGTCTATCTTCCCACACCTACGTATTCAAATCCCATCTCGCGCATGTCTGTCGGGTTGTAGATATTTCGCAGGTCGGCGATCTTTGGCGAATTGAGCAACGCCTTTACCTTTTCCATGTCGAGGGCACGGAACTGGTTCCATTCGGTGACGATGATTAGGGCGTCGGCTCCGTTTATGGCTTCGTATTCGTCTGCTGCGTAGCCGATGTCTGGGAGCGAGTGCTTGGCTTCTTCCATCGCGACTGGGTCGTATGCGGTCACGGTCGCTCCGCGAGCGACCATCTCTTTTATGATGTCGATTGCGGGCGACTCGCGCATGTCGTCGGTCTCGGGTTTGAACGAGAGGCCGAGGACGCCGATCTTTTTGCCGTTGAGGTCGCCGACGAGTTTTTCGATCTTCGGGATCATCGCCATTCGCTGATCGTCATTTGCCTTGATCACGGCATCGACGACCGAGGTTTCGACGTTGTATTTGTCCCCGACCTTGGTGAAGGCACGAGTATCTTTCGGGAAACACGAGCCGCCATAGCCCGGGCCCGGATGGAGAAACTTGCGG
>JBEBGA010000067.1:0-11101 GCA_040081695.1 Pyrinomonadaceae bacterium | reverse complement strand
CTCTAAATGACGTCGACCACACATGCGCGACATCGATCATTAGTACCGCCATTATCCAAGTCCATTCCGGCGAATCGCCGTTCAGCACCCCAAGCTGAGCCCCCACCGCCAGCAGCAGCAACGACACAACCGCGCTCCCCAAAAAAACCGACAGATCGATCGATTTGGAGAAGAGCCAATATGTCGGTCTATCTTGGGCGATTGTCTCCATTTCGGTTTTGTAAAATCTTAGCTCTGAGTTCGTTGATCGCCGATGAGTTCTGATTATTAAAACTGCTCAGAAACGCATCCTCGGCGAAACGGTCGTTAATCATCGAGGCTAAAAAGTCGATCGTCTCCGTCCTTTCCGGCTCCGCAATGCCATCCAGAATAAAAGCAAAGTCTGACTGGTGTGTAAGCCCCCAACCAACAAACCGCATCGCTACCTCTTGACCCGGTGCGCCATCCTGCCTCGTTAACCATTTCCGTAGATTGGCTGGTCGGCCGACGAGTTCAAATCGAGTTAGTTCGAGTGAAGTGACAGTCTTCGCCGATTCAATATCACCTCTCGCATCTGGAATCAGAAAACGAAAGGGAACAAAGATCGCCGCGACCAAGAAAGCCGCAACTCCAATCACAATTAGCCCTGCGGTTATCTTCTTCACAACGTCATCTCCTTCGCCGCTCGCAATCCATGATAAAACGCTTCTTCAAACAATGCGATGCCGCTCATGTCGGTGTGGGCAAAATGGATGTTGCGATATGGTTTTTCCGCCTTTTCGCGGATGCCGCTCCAGATAAAATTTGGTCGGGGCGAGATCATCGCGTGGCCCCAACGCATTATGTCGATCCGCTCCGTCAGTTCGTAAATGTCCGGGTGCGCACGCGACAGATCCGTCAGGCAGACATCGGCGAGTTGCCGCCAATCGTAGTTAAACAGGGTTGTGCGGCCGGCCGGGTCTTCGCACATTGGGTAATAATATGTCAGCACCGTCGGCCCGTAATCGATCCCTTTTTGATGCGTCGCGGTCACATACCCCAGCGACTGGCTTTCGTAAAGCACGTTGTCCCACGCAAGCGGAAAATCCTTAACAAAGCGCGGCTTTGGCCGGTCTTTTAAGAAGAGATTGGCGACAAACCAGGCATTGTGCTGAAACTCATTTGCCGCAAACGGCGCTTCGTCACGAAACCCGCGTATCACATACGGAGCGGTGAACATTGGCGAAGCGTAGATCGCTTTGTCGCAATGAATCCCGCGAAATTCCTTGCCGTCGAGACATATCACATCGACGCCTTTGTCGGTCGGGACAACCGATACGACAATTTGACCCTTGCGGACATGATCCTTAACCTTTTCAAAAAAGTGATTGACGAACTGCCCATTACCCTCCGGACACGTAATAAACGGCTGCGATTCGACGCCGCTTTTTCGCACCCTTGAGCAAAAGTAAAACAGCCCGACCCACGCCGACGCCTGATCCGCCTTTAACCCGTAATCATCCCGAGTCGCGTAGTCGCAATACCAAATCAGCCGCTCGGACGTAAAACCATTTTGCCGGAGCCATTCGGCAAACGACATCTTATCGAGGCCCGTCACCCCCGCATCGTCCGAGCAATTTGCCAGCGGCACGGCAAACGCCCGTCTGCCTTTGGCGTCACGCCAATTCACGTAATGGTCGATCTGCTTTTGAAACTCTACAAACTGCCGCTTATCCTCGTCGCTCGCCCCGACGGTCAAATAAAGCCCATCATACCAACGCCCTTTGTAAAAAACCCGCTCTTCCGGTTCGCGGCACAAAAACTGCTCCTTAACGATCACCGCACCGCCCGCATCGCGTCCTTCGATCAGCGACATCTCGTCGAGCAGAGATATCAGCTCAGTATTTTCTTGAAACGGGACCGGCAGATAATGCGCTCCCCACGGATAACCGACCGGCTCACCCTTGGTGCTCACGGATGTCCCGCCGACCTCTTTTTCAAGTTCGAGCAAGACAAAATCGTTAAAGTCTTGCTTTTTGAGTTTCCACGCCGCTGAAAGCCCCGCAATGCCGCCGCCGATGATCGCAACCCTTTTCGTTTCCCAATTATCGGGCGGGACATCAAAGGTTCGATTTTCCCGCAAAATATGCCCGAGTGTCGCAGACTGTCCGACGACCTGACCTTCAGGAAAGACACGCGGGTTCCCAGATCTACACGCTGCCAAAGCAATCGGGGTTCCTAAAAATGCAGTGAGTATGTCTCTGCGAGAGAGTTTCATTCGGAATAAGTGATATGTGATATGTGAAAAGTCATAAGTTAGCTCTGTCGGGTGGTCTTTAGCGCGGAGACGAGCATTTTCTGAAGCTCTTCACAATCTTTGATAAGTGAGTCGCTTTGTTGAGAGGTAATCAGGTTTCCGCCGTTTAGAATCCGTAATAAATAGTTCGCCTTAAAAGCTTCTTTATTTGCGAGTGAGTACTTATGTTGGAAATCCTGCCGGTTTTCGCCTTGTCGAGCTTCTTCGATAAACAGGCCGATATTGACTCCCGAATCTAGTATCTTTCTAGAAATTGTAAATTCTTTCTTCTGCTCTTGAAGATATTGGCTCAGGGCGACGATCCTCAATGCAAATGCAAAAGCTTTGTCTTTTAACGGATCTGACATTTCACTTATCACCTCTCACTTTTTACTTATTCCGAATTACTGCTCCACCCGCCTCCATTCGGTTTCGTAATACCTGACCAACGCCTGATTGTCGAGACGGTTGATCTCGAGCTCTTCGTCGGGTTTTGAGGTGTCAGCCGGAAATTCGAACAACGATGCAAATGTTTGTTCGTTAAGAAACTTTAGCTCTATGCCGTTCTGTGGTTTTGTCGGCTCGTCAAAAGGCTCTAGCTTTGCGAGTACGTAGCCCCAGATGCCAAAGCTTGGAACCGTCGTTTGAAACGGCCGGACTTGATAGCCGCTGGCTTCGAGCGTTTTGACGACGCTCCAAAATGACTTGCGGGCGATCAGCGGTGACGTGCATTGGATAACGATTGCGGCACCGGGAGCGAGTTTTGGCTTTAGCAGATTGTAGAATCGCGTCGTGTAGAGCTTCCCCAACGCAAAGTTGTTCGGATCGGGGAAATCTATGATAGCGATATCGAATGGCGGTTTTTCGTTATTATCGAGCCAGACAAATGCATCACCATTTGTGACCGTAACCCGCGGATCGTCAAAGGAATGAGCGTTCAACTCGCCGAGGGCCGGAAACGCTTTTGCCAGTCCCGTCATCATCGGGTCGAGATCGACGAGTTCGACCGATTCGACTGACTTGTATTTGAGCACTTCGCGAAGAGCGAGTCCGTCACCTCCGCCCAGGACAAGCACGCGTTTTGGCTGGCCGCTGTGCGCGGCAAACGCCGGATGCACGAGGGCTTCGTGATAGCGGTATTCGTCGAAAGAGCTAAATTGCAGATTGCCGTTCAGAAAAAGCGCATGGCCGGTCTTTCCTTTGGTGACGACGATGCGTTGGTACGCCGAGCTTTTGGCGTACACGATATTATCGACAAACAGCCCGTCCTCGGCGAGCGTGGTCAACCGGTCGGCTTTTATGAGGGCAATTGCGAGCAATACCAAAACGATCGCACCCTTGACCCGCAGGATCATCGCTTTGCGTTTCGAAATGAGCGGTTCGAGCAGCCACGTCGCCCAGACTCCGACGGCGGCATTGAGCATTCCGAAAAGTAGAGATGTGCGGTTAAGGCCAAGTTTTGGTACAAGAAAGATCGGAAAGAGCAACGAAGCGACCAATGCTCCGACATAATCGAGTGCGAGCACCCGTGAGACAAGCTCTTTGAAATCGAGCTTGTCCTGCAGTATCCGCATCAACAGCGGTATCTCGAGCCCGACGAGCGTACCGATGATAAACACCATCGTGTAGAGAATGATGCCGAAATATGCAACGTAGGCAAATGTGAGAAATAGGAGCGGTGCCGAAAATCCGCCGATAACTGCAACCGCCAGCTCGATGTCGATAAATTTCTCGGCGATATTCTTATCGATGAACCTCGACAGATACGACCCGACGCCCATCGCAAACAGATAGACGCCGATAATAAAAGAAAATTGGGTTACCGAGTCGCCTAGAACGTAGGATGAGACCGTCGCCGCGAGCAGCTCATAGATAAGGCCGCATGTCGCAATGATGATGACATTGAGGAAAAGGAGCGGAGTGCGTTTCATGGAGCAATTAAAAACAGGATAGACAGGATAAACAGGATCGAAAAAGCAAATATCCTGCTTATCCTGTCTATCCTGTCAAAATCACTAATTTCCCTGAATAGCCGCCGAAATGATCATCGCGACACCAAGTATCAGCGCGCCGATGATTATCGCGAGTGCCGTATTCTGATCCTCTTCGATCTCTTTTTTGACCGAAAACGGTGCGACGAGCACGACGATAAAAAACGCGATCGCAAAAACGATCAGGCCGATGGCCACGAAGATCACGGTTGTCGTCAACACCGGCAATAGATCATCGAGCTTTACGATCATGCCTAGGCTAGGAACGATTGATAAAAGATTGGACATTTATTTTCCTCCACGAAATCCTGAATAAAAGAATGGCGTACCAAGCCGCGATTTGCTGCCGGAATTAGCAAGCTCCCAGCCAAACATCGACGCGGCACCGTAAAGCGACAACACGCCCATACCAAAAACCAACGAAAGTTTTTTTAACATATCAAACCTCTACTCGCTCGAGTCATCAGAACCGCCGCTCGTGCTAAACATACTGTCTTTCCATCTGCCCGATTCAAAGGTGATCTTTCTCAAAAGCCCGAGGATCGGCACGATCAGCAAGACGATCAGTGCACAAAAGAAATTGACGCCGCGATTGATGTTTTGCTCGACCTTTACGGTCACCGGTAAGGGCTGCTGTACATTTTCCGTTGTGCCTTCAAGCCGCAGCGTATATTTGCCGGCGGGCAAGGAACTCAATGTAGCGTCATTATTCGAGCTGCCCTCTGACCAGCTTTCGCCGTCCTCGACACCTTGATAATACGAGATCGGAATACTGAGCGACTCGATCTCCTGGTTTTGCTCGTTTACCAGATCAACGTCGAGATCGGCAGCGGAATTGTTAACCGGAGCTGAGGCTGTAACGCGAATATTCCGATTGCCCTTTAACTCAAACTGCTTGCTAAAAATGGTTTGAGGCGTTGCCGCCGGGGGCAGAGTCAGCGTTTCAGTAAGAACGGTGTTGGTCATCCCGGTAAACGGGATCATAAAGATCGCCACAACAAATAACAGCAACAGCGGCAGAGCTCCCCAAGTGTAATAAAACCGCCCTGTGAACGGCTGATTTGGCCCGACGCCCCAGGGTTTTGGCAGTCCCGAAATACCAAACGCCTTTTCGATCTCTTCGTTGGTCATGTAGGTGCCGACCGACCAATTGATCTCATTCTCGGTCGTTTCGCGAGAAAGCATCAGCGGGGCGGCAACATAATCGGCCGCCCAAACTTTTTCGCCCTGTTCGACACGCCAATAAAACTCACCCTTGACGTACTCGACCGTAGCCTGTGCGTTTTGAAATATCTTAAACTTACTGCCGTTGTAATCGACCGTTGCTCCGGCCGCAAACACATTATCGGTCGCGATATCCGCCGGATTGACCGGTTCGACAAAATTCCAATGATTGTCGGAATGCACCAGCCAGCGAAATCCGATCATCGGATTGTAAAGCAGATATTCGTGCCAGTAGTAATGGACATCGTCCATATAGACGCTGCGGACGACGGCACCGATTATCTTAAATTTTACGTCGCCGGGAAACGTGCCTTCGGCTCCGATCGGAGCGACAAATTCGGGTTGGCTTGTTGGCGGGTTGAGCGTTTTTAAATATGAAAGATTGCCTTGATTTACATCGAGCAGCGAATCGCAATTTGGACATACAACGCGCTCGGTCTTATCCGGTGCGAGCAATTCGAGCGGCCCACCGCAATTCGGACATCCCATACCGGCGGCGGACACGCGGCGTGCTTCGCGTTGAACAGGCTTCGCATCGCCTAATCCTATCTCTTCGAGTGTGACCTGCGACCCGACAAAGACCCACGGCGGATCCATACTGTAATCGATCGTCGCAAAAGCGTTATTCTTGCCCGCAAGGTCTGCGTATTCAAACTGTTCGCCCGGAGTGAGTCGGTAAGGTATTTCACCATCAGCCGCGACCGATGTCCCCTTGCCCTTTTCCTGTACCATCAGCGGCGTGGGATTTGGGATCTCGGGTATCGTCTGGCCAAGTTGCAATCCGGCTAATGACGGTATCGCGGTGCCAGCAGGCAGCGGCTGATAGAACGTCATGTAAAAACGTCCCTGTGCCTCAGCAAGCCAGCCGACCCAGCCGTTTGAAAATGTCGCGTACCACTCGTCCCAAGAGCCGCCCAGCTCGTGCTTTAACTGCGCCCGGCCCGTCAATTCAAACCGCGTGTCTTTATATGTGCCTTTTAGCCCAAGCTTTAGCGGAGACTCAGACTCGACGATCTCGGCAACCTTGCCAAGATCCTCTAGACCACGATCCGTGCGGGCAACCGCCGAACGGCAGTAGGGGCATACGAGGACGATGGTCGAACCGGCCTTAAACTCGATCTGGGCTCCGCACGAGGGGCAATTTGCCTGCAGGACGCTCATCTTTCACCTCCGGCAGTTTCAAATCTTAGGTCCGAAGTCTCGGTTTCTCCGCGTTCGATCTTGGTGACCGTTACTCTTTGTGCGCGGATCGCGTTTTGTAAACTGGTTTCCCAATCCCATTCCGGCCGAGTGCGACAACAATAAAGATTAAAAGTCGCGGTGCCGTGTTCGGGGTAGGTGTGACAAGCGAGGTGCGATTCGGTCAGGGCGATGAGTCCGGTGACGCCGCCCTCACCCTCAAATTTGTGCCAAACCGAACCTATCGGACGCAAGCCAAGATCGGCGATCACATTTGAAAGGATCGATCTGATCGCAGTTTCGTCACGCAGAGCTGCGGTGTCGCAACCCGTCGCTTCGATCAGCCATTCAGTTCCTACTATCATAAGGTCAGATCCAAAAAAGGCTATACGCTAAATGTGAATGCAAAGTTTGGAACTGCATTCGCCGCCGCCGCGTTATAATGCAAGGACTATAGAAGTATGTCGAAGAAAATCATAGCTAAATTTTTCGGATTTGTCATACCTTTGGCATATTTCTGTTCGCTGTTTACAAGTTGCGCCAGCTTCTCTTCGAACAGTCCCGCTCTCTCGGTAAATTCACCGTTTGACCCGCCCAGGGTGATCGGCACTATCAAATCGTCCGATATTACTGAAAGCAGCGGTATCGCGGCATCGCGTTGTCAGAGTGGTGTTCTGTGGACGCACAATGATTCCGGGGACGATGCGTTCATTTTCGCTCTAAGTATGACCGGAGAGAGCCTCGGTACGTGGAAAGTGCAAAATGCACAAAACTACGATTGGGAAGACATCGCCGCCTACAAAGACAAAAACGGCAAATGTTTTTTATACATCGGTGAGATCGGCGATAACAAAAATAAACGCCCTGAGCACGCCGTGTACAAAGTTCCCGAACCGATCGTCAAAGCATCTGACAATACTTCAGACCGGAAGTCGCCGCTCATGACGGACATCTCTGAGATTTTGAGATTTACCTACCCCGACTTTAATCAAGACGCGGAAACATTGATGGTCCACCCCAAAACGGGTGATATCTACGTTGTAACAAAACGCGTTAGCGGTCCGGCAGGCGTATATCGTCTGCGGCCCGAATTCGGGCACGGCGAAACAACGCGAGCGGAAAAGATCGCTGAGATATCGGTCCCTGCCATACCAAATGGCTTTGTGACCGGCGGTGATATTTCACCGGATGGACGTCGTGTTGTGATCTGCGATTACACGCGAGCGTATGAGTGGACGCTGGCGGACGGTAGTACATTTGAAACCATCTGGGCGCAAGAGCCTGTGTCGGTCGATCTGGGTAAGCGATCAATTGGTGAAGCTGTCACATACAGTGTTGACGGTACTGCCATATATGCCACGAGCGAAAAAAAGAACTCGCCGGTCATCGAGGTAAAACGCCGCAAATAAAAACGCCGCGCTTTTTACGACACGGCGTTTCTTACAAACAGACTTTTTCGCGCTAATTATTGCGTGATGGTAAATTTTCCTTTGTTCTCGATCACTTGCTGTCCTTCGGTCCGGACACGATCTTTGATCAACACCTTGATCTCGTAATCTCCAGGCGCTAATCCCGCTGTCGGCAAGAGTCTGGCAAGTGTCAACCGCTGTCCGGAATCGCTCATTCCGCTCCAATCTTCAGCCTGTCGCAACAACTCTTTACCGTCCTTTGTCAAAATATACTGCACATCCACCGCCGGTCTCAGTGTTGTTTGATCGATCTCAGAGTTATAGACTTGCAAATATATACCAGCCTCTTGGCCTTGCTTATAAATCCCCGAGAGGTTAGGGATAACCTTTGTGTTACCGATCACAAACATCTGACCAATATCCGTATCTGTCGTCGATCTAAGTTTTGAAGTAAGAACCATCGTCGACGTCGATAGTTTTTTATCGTCGTAACGTGGAACAACAAATCCTTGATTGACAATACCTTTGTTACCCGTTTTTACATCGCGAACTACAACATCCACTTTGTAGGTTCCGGGTGTAAGGGCTATGGCCTTTTGATATATAGATTTCCTGTCACGCATTTCTGCCAATTCGACAGAAGTTGCGTTTGTTGATACAGAATCTTCAAAAATCCCAGACCTCTTGCCTGATACGGCAGTTATTCGACCGAAAACATTCATTCTGGCTGTCTGGAGGCCGCCTTCGTCTTCGAATGTCAGTTCTTTATTGCTTGCCTGGATGGTGAATGTCGTGATCACGCGGTCGTCCGATTGCCGAAAAAAATCAACGCGGACATCGAACAGTAATGGATCTTTATCCAACACCGAGCCTGAGTCACCACCCGCAATTCCCTGTAGATCGCTAAATTTGACCGCAGGCGGACGCTGCAGGCCGGACATTATCTCCAACCTGCGAAAAGGCGAATCTTGCTCTCGCTGAAAACGCTGTTGTTGATTTCCGCCCCCAGTTATTCGATCAGCTTTGTCGGTAAGACCTAGCTGTTCAGACGCAGTCAATCCAGCTCCAGGCACGGTTCGCAATGCATCCTTTTCTTGTGCATTCTGTGCCATGCGATATTCGCCGGTTCCGGACGGATCTACAAACTCGATCTCGATCCCGTCGCCAACTCCTTCTAGATGACGATAAAACCAGGTTTCAAATGGATATGTTGTTGTCGAGCCGCCGCCTTCCCAAGTCGGACGGTCATACGCCCCCCCGGCCGGGTGAGCCTCGATAGAGTCGGGCTTGCCCCATGCAATATAAACCCGACCGCGGTCCGTTTTCCATCCTGGAATGCCGGATGTAAACCTTTCGTTTGCGTAAGCTATTCGCTCGTAATACTCTTCGCGATATTCGTTTTCTTCTGTATCCGGATCTGGATCACGTCTGCGCCAGAAACTCTCTATGAAGTTTTCTCTTTCCTCGTCTGTTGCTAGGGCCTTAAAAGCCTTGCGCTCTTCGCTGGTAATAATGTATGCCACATCATTATCAAGCCATTTCTTATATGCCTCTTTCAGCTCGGGCCTCACATTGCGAGCCTTATCATTTGGGTCCTGGCTCGGCTTGCCCTTGTCGGGTGGTTGGGCCAATAAAATGCCGGCGCTCAGACACAACATCAGAACTGAAAGCAACGTACTTCGAAAACTAATAGATCTCAACATAACGGTAAAACTCCATCAATTGGGTAACACTCAGGGCCGCATATCCACACGTTTTTGTAACCTTACGATTTTATGCGCAAATCCCTACTATTTCAAGATGAATTTAGTGGGTCTGAGGTTGCTTTAACCCAGCGCCGCGGCCTCAGCATCGCTTTTACGTTTCTTGCCAAAAAACCATGCGATAAAGATCGATATGACGTATAGTCCCATCATCGGTGTCGCAAAGAGCATCATGTTAGGAATATCTCCGGTTGGCGAGACAACCGCGGCCACAATGAGAATGATCACGAGAGAGATCTTCCAGCTTCGTATCAACAAACCCGCGGATACTATCCCGATCCGTGCCAGTACATACGTGATCGCCGGCATTTGAAAGATCAATCCCATCGCTAGCATTATTATTGTGATCAGATCCAGGTAATCACTCGCCCGCAGCAGTAATTGAAACTCGCCGCCGCTGAGATTTAACAAATATCTTGCGGCGGGTGGAAACAGTATGTAGTACGCAAACGCGGCCCCGATCACAAAAGAGACAGACGACAAACCGATAAACGGAGTGACGTATGAACGCTCGTGCCGATAAAGTGCGGGCGAGATAAACATCCATATCTGCCAAAGCAACAACGGTATCGAAAACGCGATCGCCGAATACATCGACACGGTCACGTACATCGTAAACTGCTCTTGCGCTGTGGTGACGATCATCCGTTCGTCGGCGTTAGGTTCGCTCTTTGCGAGCTCTTCGAATTTGATCGGTAACCGCACACCTTTCGGCACGATAGCGTTACTCGTAATAAGCGGCTCAGTCGTAAAAAGCCCAAGTTTTCCCTCAGAATCTTTAGCTACCTCTGCAAGAACCGACGCTCCGGGCGAAACGACCGTCGAGCCAAGATTGGTCGGCTTATCAAAAACATACCGTCCGCCGTCGCCGACTTTTAGTTCTTCGAGGGGTAAAATGCGCTCTTGCCCGGTAATGCCGGTCTGCGGTAATTCGTTTCGGGCCGCTTCGGAGAGCGCTTTTCTGATCGGTATGCTGAGAAATTGATATATCTTGCCCGATAAGAACCAACAGCCCGTAAACGCAATAACGATAATAATTACCGAGGTTACGAGCCGTTTGCGCAGTTCGTCCAGATGTTCGAGAAAGGACATCTGTCCGCCGGGTTCAAGCTCTTTCTCTAGTTCTTCCATGAGGCGTTAAAGCCAATTCTTCTTATCGTTTGCGGTTTCAACAGGTTCGGTCTTTTCAGCGGTTTCAATTTGCGATGCTTTAGCTTTTAATTCTTCAAATTTTGCCGGATCCATTTCTTTTATTTCCGGGGCGTTTGCCGCGGTTTCGGT
>JBEBGA010000362.1:0-2961 GCA_040081695.1 Pyrinomonadaceae bacterium | reverse complement strand
GCCCGTGCCCAGCCAGGTTGGATTATTGAAGCCTTGCCGGTAGATAAGCGGTTGATTCAGATTGAAGTTTTGCAAGGGGTTCAGTTGGGTGGAAGCCGCCGCTCCCGCAGCGGCCACAAAGGCGGCGCGATCCGCCGCCGGCACGGCCAGCACTGTTGGGTAAACGCCACCAGAGAATGTCCATTCGCCGTTGAACCACAGCGCGTTGGTCACACGGTAATGCACCGGGCGATACGACCCGCCAAATTTGATCGAGTGGTTGCCCTTGATCCACGTAAGGTCATCGGTAATGTTTGTCGTAGGATTCGTACGATTTATGGCGCGACCGAAACCATTTGGCTGGAAAATACGCCGAAACGTGATCTGCGGATCACTGGAATCACCTTGGTTACTGAAACCAACCCGTGTCAAGCCGTAGCTGAGCCTGTTAGTCATGTTGCTTGCGACGAGCCACGTATAAGAAGCCGAAAAACCAAGCGGATGGCTCCATAAATTTGTCGGAGGGGTGTCTGGAAGGTAGGGAAGTGCACCGGTGACGTCCTGTTGATAATTTCCGCGAAGCGAAAACACGTGTTTTTGATCCCTCGTCAAATTCCAGTCGAAACGGGCCGTATGGGCATCCTGCGTCACCGGCGTCGCGGCGTTAAAGCGAAATCCGCAAGAATTTCGTTGATCTCCAGTTGTGGCGTCGTTGCACGGATATTTGTTCGCGGCCGCTGCAAATAACGCTGGAACTAGTGGGTTTACGTCCACTACCGGCCCTGCCGCAGCGCCGCCCGTAAGAGTAAATGTGTTGATCTGGGCAGTAGTAATTGTCCAGGCTTGACCCGTATTGTCATTAAATCTTATATTACCGGCTCCAAGACTTGCAGTTGGTACTGTTCTAGGTGCCAGCGTTGAGCCTTGTTTGGCTTCCCGCATCCCTTCATAGTTATAGAAAAAGAACAGCCTATCCTTCACGATCGGCCCGCCGAGCCGGCCGCCGAAGAGGTTTCTGAGAAGCTTTGGACGCGGGACTTTTTCGTCGCCGACGCGCTTGCGGCCCGCAATAACATCAGCATCAAGCGGCCCGAAACTTCCCGCCGCATTATTGAACCAGTCATTCGCAGTCGTAGCCGTATTACGATGGTACTCATAAAGAGCTCCGTGAAACTGATTCGACCCACCTTTAGTGATGAGCGAAATTTGTGCACCTGAGGAGCGGCCCTTGCTGGCATCCGGGTTCGCAGTTGTAACACGAAACTCATCGACCGAGTCAGGATTAACGCGAAGAACCGGTTCAAAAGCCGATGCATTCTGTTGATTGTTGACATCCACGCCGTCAAGCGTAATATTGGCCTGATCAGAACGGCCTCCGGTTACTGATCCATCTGGCGTAACTCCCGGCTGTAGGCTCAGTAGATTTGCAACGTTGCGGGCTTGAAGCGGAAGCTGCAAGATTTGCCGTGAGACAAAATTGTTACCCAAACTCGCATCTTGCGTGTTAACAATGCTTTCGAGTCCGGCTGCATCGACATTTACCGTCTCCGTAACCTGGCCTACCTCTAGCTTTACACTGATCTCGGTGGAGATGTCCACGAGAGCCTGGAAGTTCGAAACGCTGGCCTTCTTGAAGCCAGTCATTTCTACCTCTATCCGGTAAACGCCGGTCTGTACCGACGGAAACAAGTAAACACCATTGTCATTCGTGGTTCCGGTTCTTGTAGAACCTGAATTATTCAAAAGTTTGACCGTTGCACCGGCCACCGCGTTACCCTGTTGATCGGTAACGGTCCCGGTTATCGTCGCCGAACCGACCTGTGCGAGGGCGGCCGCGGCTGTTAGGGCGGTTACCAACGCAACGGTCAGTGCCCGTGCGAACCATTTGCTTGCTTTCATTTGTTTTTCCTCCATCTTTTGATGCTCCGAAACCGATCGACTTCGCGACCGGCAAATTTTTCTAAACCCGATTTCATTGAATTTTCAGCCAGTGCTTCTGAAGCCAAGACCGTTTTCAAATGCAACTCCGGTTCCCAAAATAAATGTGATAGATGTTTGTACCACAGATTTTGAATATGAACAACTTTTTCAGGCATCCGCCGTGCCAAACTACTCGTCTAAGGGCGTTCCACTTGTATTGAATCTATAACAATACACACAACCGCCGAAACACCTGATTTTACGAGGATATAATCAACTTCCTCAGAGGCCCATCTGGCTCAAGGGCACCGTCGTTTGGTCACCTTGAATCGTACGACTCATCCAGAAACGGAAGATCGAGCCTATCCTCTATGAGTTAATGGAAAATTCTTCAATTAATTGGATTTGCTCTCGATCGTTTTGATGGCCGTTGCGGCGGTACCGGTGGCGGTGCTGATGGTAGGCGCGATTGGGTTTGCAATGTCGCCGACGGCGAAAATATCATCGACAGATGTCTCTGCTTGGGAATCGACGATCACGTAGCCATGCGGGTCGGTTTTGAGAGTGTCGGCAAAAAGTTCGTTGTTCGGGATGACGCCGATGCGGACGAGGACAAAGTCTGTGGGCACTTCAGCTATCAGCCCTGAGTCGGTCGAGATGGAGATACTTCTGACGCGATCGTCGCCATTGATCGCCTCAATAGCCGTATTTTTCATGAAGTCGATATTGGGCTTTTGCTCCGCCCGGCTGAGGAAATCTTCTCGGGCCAAAAACTCGTTCCGACGGTGTACTATTGTCACGCTCGAAGCCGTCTCGCTCAGAATTATCGCGTTCTCAAGCGCGGCATCGCCGCCGCCGACGATCACTACCCGTTTGCCTGCGACCGACGCTTTTTCCGCAACGCCTGACCGAAGGACGCCTCGGCCTTCGAACTTGGCTTCGCCGGTAATGCCCAAGCGTCGACGTCTAACGCCCGTGGCCAAGACGATCGATCGGCCGGTAAATGTGCGTTTGTCGGCGAGCGTGACGCTCTTATTTTGCAGATCCAGATTAACGACCGGA
>JBEBGA010000361.1:0-2977 GCA_040081695.1 Pyrinomonadaceae bacterium | reverse complement strand
TATCTCGGCTCGCCGCGTTTTTATCCCGAAGAAGCCCGTCAAGAGATGCCGGCCGGCGTCGCGACCGGCATGGCTTGGACGGAGATGGGCGGCGAAGTGCTGTTTATCGAGGCGACACTGCTACCGGGTAGCAGCGGTTTGACCTTAACGGGCCAGCTCGGTGATGTAATGAAAGAATCGGCACAGGCCGCCCGCAGTTATCTATGGTCGCACGCCGCCGAATTTGGCATCGACCCCGAGATGATAAAAAACAATGGCATCCACATCCACGTCCCGGCCGGTTCGATACCAAAAGACGGCCCCTCGGCCGGCGTGACGATGGCATCAGCGATGGCGTCGCTTTACACCGGACGCAAAGTGCGTTTTGACACGGCAATGACCGGCGAGATCACGCTGTCAGGACTCGTATTCCCAGTGGGCGGTGTCAAAGAAAAGATCCTCGCCGCACACCGAGCAGGCATCAGCCGAATCGTGCTCCCCGACCGTAATTTAGGCGACACTGAGGACATCCCCGACGATGTTCGTAACGAGCTTGAGATCATACCGGCAAAATTGATCAGCGACGTGCTAAAGGCGGTATTGGACGGCGATACGCCGTACCAAACGCCGCCGTCGGCAGTTCCAAATATGGCGTCGAATAGCGATCGAGACGGTAGTTTTACACCAACCGATCTGTGAGTTATACTTTCGATAAATTAGCCTCTAAAAAACCAAGACTGTTTGCAAGAATTCATCCTAAGGAACTATCCGCTCTATGTTAAATTACGCCAAATCACTAACCGCCATTTGTTGTGTCTTCGTTATGGTCTTAACGACCCTAGCCCCAACCACGATCGCACAGCGAGCCGGCCGAACGGCCGCACCTTCTGCAACCCTATTCGATAATGGCTCTCTCGCGACGGGAGCCACGTCAAGGAGCGGCGTTGCGGCTCCGGCCGGGACCCAATGGAGTGAGCTGCAAAGCGATGTAGGCAACACGACTGAATCAAACACGACGCTCGGAGTCGGCTGCCAAATGATCGGAACCACGACCTTAAACCGATGCGCGGACAATTTCGTCGTCCCTCTCGGTCAGACGTGGACAGTTGATGGTATCGTACTGTTTACTTATCAGACGAACTTTGCCGGTACAACGAGCCCGGTCGTCGGTGTCAATTTTCAGATCTGGAACGGTGTGCCCGGTGCGGTTGGAAGCACGGTGGTGTTTGGCAATACAACCACCAATCGGCTAGCAAGTTCGACAAATGCATCGCTCTTTCGGACTGGAAACACTACCGTACCGATAGCGGGCACGCCGGGTACGACAAGGATAATCTGGCAAGTTAATGGCACCGTCAGCCCTGCTCAGCTTTTGACGTCCGGAACATACTGGCTCGACTTTCAGATCGATGCGGGGGCGAGCGGTACTTTTACACCGTCTAATACGGTAGTTGGAGCCCGCACTCAAGCCGGGTGGGACGCCCGTCAATTTGTGAGTACGACGGGCTTATGGGCAACTCTATTTGACACCGGAAACCCTGCCACCGCTCCGGATGTCGCTCAGGATTTTCCATTCAAGATCACAGGCAACGTCACGACCGCGGCCGGCGTAAGTGTTTCGGGCCGCGTCCTCAGCTCGGCCGGCGGACGCGGATTGACCGGAGCAGTTGTTAGGCTCACGGATCAAAATGGCGTCACGCGTTCGGTGACGACCGGCAGACTTGGTTCATTTGCCTTTGCGGATGTCGAACCGGGACAGACCTACGTTGTCAGCGTAGTGTCACGGCGGTTTAACTTTGCACCGCGCGTGATTCAGGTTGCGGATAATGTCACTGATCTGGAATTTGCTCCGGAATAACCGCTAATACCTTCGAGGTGTATCGTATAAAAGGCTGTCTAACGCTCGAGGTTAGACAGCCTTTTTACCTTGATAGTGAGCTGGTAACGAGCACTAGCGAGGGGTCAATAGCAGCGGGTGATCTCGGGCGTCATTCCGCGTTTTAGCGTAAATTCGCCTATCAGTTTTTTGTCTTGTACTTGGGTCACTTTTAGCGTCATAGTATCGCCGGCTATCCTGCCCTCGTATCTAACATCAATAACAACTGGCTTGGCACCGATCAGGACAGGTCCGGGACTGCCGCTCACCTGAGTTCCATTAATGCCAAAAACGCCGTCAGGGTTTGTCGTAAAGATCTGGTCGATATGCCCGGTCGCACATCCATATTCGATCGTCACACCTTTCTCTTTCACTTCGAGCATTACGCCATCCGCTCCCCAAATTCCTGATGGCACGGTCAGTTGATCTGCAATTCTTTTTTTCGTCACGACCTTTTTCTTCTTTTTCTTTTTGTATTTCGGGATCGCAGTTGTCTGTAACGGTTCGCCGTCAGTTAGAGCAAACGATGTCGATCCGTTCGTGCCGTGACCGGCAAGGATCGTCGGGGCCGCAAGCCATGCTGCGGCCAAGGTAATTAAAATACTACCTGACAACGTTTTTGCATTGATTTTTCTCACTATTTTTTCCATAATGCTTAAGTTACGCTTGAACACGATCATTTTTTTCGCGTCGCCTCTAATTGGTTGCTGTGGACTAAGGTATGGTTTGCAACAATTCTTAGCAGGTTTTTGGCGATGCTTTCTTTTGAATCACGGAGCCTTGACGATCATGATAAGAATTTCAACACCATCACTTCGCAATCTCAACATTTTAGCACTGTTTTTGGCGATTTTTTGCGTACCGGCAACGTTCGGCCAGAGTGGCAGCGTTAGCAAGGACTCAAAACCCGTAGCTAAGAGCAAAGAATATGAGGCAAAGGAGCGACGCGAACGCGCCGCTCACTATAAGAAATTTTTTACACCCGCCGCGATCAAAAAGGCCCAACGACAGCCCACAGTTAAACCCGAAATGCGTTTTTGGGGCGAATCGGAGCCTCTATCTGAGCTTTTTAAAAAGCAGCGGCCGGTCAGTAAAGAAAATGGAAAGGTCAATGAGAACGAA
>JBEBGA010000066.1:0-11186 GCA_040081695.1 Pyrinomonadaceae bacterium | reverse complement strand
CACCTTTTGCCGCAGGTTCCTTCGATCATTAAAGAGGTTGTTTATGGCGTCGTCGTAGGCCTGATCGCTGTAGGCGTTGTAACAGTAGTCAGAAAGATCTTTTCATCGTTTGTTAAACATAACAAATAATTTGGACCGATCTGAGCAGCCGCAAGGAGTAACTTCATAAGCAGAGATCCGAATACCCGGGTTTTCGGTGATTGTATCGGAAGGGACATGTCCCTTCCGATCCCTAACAAGGTTTCTAAGCCTGCTTGGGCCGATGAGACGGCATCTTTCAGGTGTGGATAAGAAGGTAGTTGCCGGATCTATATTGAGAAAGCCCACTCAATATGAGCGGGCTTTATTATTGTCGTTTCCCCTACTTTTGTTTTGGCTTTCCCTCATAGTCTAAGATCACGATCTCTCCGAGTTTTAACTCACGTATCCCAGGCTCTATCTTTGCAAGATCGCCGACGATCAGCAGCGAACTATTTGCCGGTGCTCCATATTTTGCTGCGGCTGCATTTACACTTGAGAGTTTGAGAGCGGCGAACTGATCGCTTTCTTTTTGCAGTGCGGTCATGGGTAATTTTGCTACCCACAAAGCGGCGACCAATCTCGAGACACGGGCATATGATTCAAACTGCTGGGCGTATCCACGGATCTTGTTGAGTTGATTAGCCGCAAACTCTTTTTCGGTTATCGGTTTTGCTCCGGATATATCCCTCTGTTCTTTAAAGAATTCGATAATAGATTCTTTGGTCTTATCGGTTTGAACATTGCTGGACCCATACCAAGATCCTCCACCAGCGAAATTTTCAAGATCTGAATATGCACCATACGCATATCCCTTATCTTCCCTAAGGTTCAAATTGAGACGGGTGCTAAATCCCGCACCATAAACTAGATTTGCCAATGCGATCGAGTAATAGTCTGGAGCGGTCCGTGACGGGGCCGGCATTATCTGTATTATGACCGACTGGACGGCTTCGGGTTTGTCTATTAGATAGATCTTGCCGCCCACATATTTGGTATTTGGAATCTCTATTGACGGATTTTTTCCATTGGGCCATTTGCCGAAACTGTTATTCGCGATAGTCGTTGCTTCTTCCAGGCTTATGTCGCCGACAAAGATAAGTGCAGAATTACCGGGTTTCCAAAAATTGTGATGAAAGTTAATGACATCGTCTCGAGTGATCTTTTGAACAGTGGACAGAAGTCCCATGGTTGGATGTCCGTAAGGATGATCGCTCCCGTAGGTCACAATTCCGGACGTCCGCCAAGCGAGAGCATCGGAACTGTCCTCCTGTTGCTTCAAGCTATTTACAACCAAGTTCTTTTCTCGTTCAAACTCCTTACCGTCAAGTGCCGGATCGGTCACTACGTCGGCGAGCACACTTGTTGCATTCGCCGTATTTCGTTTTAATACTTCGAAATTTAAGGTTGACCGTTCGATGGCTAGGACACCGGTTTCGGCGGTAATTGCCGTGCCCAGGTCACCAAGTGTCTCGTCGAGAGCAATAGGGTCTCGAGTTTTACTGCCGCGACGGATCAGTCGGTTTGTTAGGCTCGCAAGGCCACCTTTTCCTGCCGGATCCATTGCACTACCTGCTCGGGTAGTAAAAGAGACAGCAACTTTGGGCAATTCCGGTTTTTCGACGACGAATATCTCCAGCCCGTTTTCAAGCTTTGCAGATTTAACTGCAGGAGCGGTAAACGGACGTTCGGCACCAAACGCCGGAATCTCAGAACGATCGATCGCCGGTGCGGTACTTTTTATTGACCGGTCGGGTCGAACACGTACTACGACACGATTATTATTATTTAGATATTTGCCTACGGCTAGCCGGACACTTTCCGGCGTAGCATTGCGAAATCGGCCAATGTCGCTCTCTAATTTGCCCGGGTCACCATAAAAAGTGTTGTAGTAGTTGAGCGTGTCAGCTTTGCCGCCAAAACCACCAAGATATTCCAAGCCGGTAACAAAGCCGAATTCCCATTTGGTCTTTGCGCGAGCGAGTTCTTCGGCAGTCGGCCCTTCTTTTGCGAGCCGACCGATCTCCTCAGTCACAAGCTTTTCGATCTCAGTAATATCCGTCCCGGGGGTGGCGGTTACATAAGTGTAAAAGTAACCTGCGAGCTGATTACTATACTGCGATGCCCATACGCTTGTAGCGATCGACGCGTCAAACATCAATTTTTTCCTGAGCCTCGCCGAACTGCCATTGGCCAAAATAGTTCCCGCGAGTTCGAGATCGGCGTCACCTTGATCAAAGTACGCTGGTGATGGCCATGCAAGATAGGTGCGTTCGAGCCTTACACGGTCGTTAAGCTCGACGATTTTTTCACCATCCAGCTTCGCGGCGGTCTTAACCGGACGATCAAGAGCCTGCCCGGGTGCGATCCCGCCAAAATATTTCTCGACAAGCCGCTTAGCTTCGGCCGGTTCAAAATCTCCGGCGATAACGAGCGACATATTGTTTGGGGTGTAATATCGGCGAAAGAACGCCTTAACTTCGTCAGTCGTTGCCCCTGTGAGATCATCTTCGCCCCCGATAGGCCAACTGTGATATGGATGGCCCAATGGGAAGATATTAGCGGATACGAAAGAGAGTGCCATGCCATATGGTTCGTTTTCATATCTGTACCTGCGCTCATTAGCTACAACGAGCTTTTGTCCGTCGAGCTTTGCTTGGTCGATGGTGTCAGCAAGTGTCGCTAGTCGGTCCGATTCGATCCATAACAGATATTCGAGATTGCCTGAGGGCACGGTAGAAAAGTAGTTGGTCCGGTCGAGGCCGGTCGTGCCGTTTACTCCGCGTCCATTGCCTTCGTCGTCATGGCGGCTGGCACCCGCAGCATCCAGCATCACAAAAAACTCACCCGGAGCATTTTTTGACCCTTGGAACATCATATGTTCGAAAAGATGTGCGAACCCACTCCTGCCGGTCCGCTCGTTGGCAGAGCCGACTCGAAACCACTGGTTGACGTTCACGATAGGCAGCTTTCGATCGATGTGAAGTATTACCTGCAGGCCGTTTGGGAGCACATATTTTTCGAAGGGAATTTTTGGGGCAGAATTCTGTTGCTGAGCGTGTAATGAGAAAACGATCGCCAAAGTCGCCTTTAAAGTGAGGATCAGCAAGGGGCGTCCAAATATGTGCTTTGTCATAAGTTGTTCCTTGAGAAATGAGATTACTTTACGTGGCATCCATTCAAAAGGCAAGGAAATCTCATCCGAATAGAGTTGTAGATGCGGTAAAATAAAGAGGACAAGAGGTTCTTGGTTGGCCCTTGAAGTCGAATAATAAATGACCTTCGAAACTTTCTTTCGTCTAGTCTCATACGCTGCTGTTTTATGCGGCTTTTTGGCGTTGTGGGTTTCGGGGACGTTTGGGGTTGTTGGCACGGTGATATTTATCACCATCATGATCGCGGCGTGGTTTTTAGAAAACTCGCGTTGGCAGATATCGGAAAGGATCGGAACGGCATTGATCGTCCTGGCTTTGCCGGTGTTTTATCTGATATGGCGGTTTGAGCTTATTTCGCTTTACGGATCTGAGACGGTGATCGCGGGTATTCTTGCCCGGATGATCCTGGCACTGACCGTGATCAAATTATTGCAAAAGAAAGGTGATAGGGACTGGATATTCCTGTATCTAATGGCTTTCTTTGAGGTGTTGCTTGCCGCTGGCCTGAGTATTAGCGCGTTGTATTTGGTCACATTTATAGCGTATCTGCTCGTGATGGTCTGCTCGATCATCGCGTTTGAAATGCGCAAGACGGCAAGGGATATCGAGACCAAAACTGCAATTGATAAAGAGAAAGAGGTCTCGTTATTTACCTCGACTACGGTCGTTCCCGCACGTAGGCTGCCGACAACATCAATCGCTCTTATCGTTTTCATTGTGATGCTCGCGGCTCCGCTATTTTTTATGTTGCCGCGAGTCGGCGGAGCAGGCTTTGGTGGGAAGCAAAGCGGATTATCGACATCAACGGGATTTTCAGACCTCGTTAGGCTCGGCGGTTTTGGCACAATTACACCGAATAACGAGGTAGTGATGCGTGTCAAACTCGAAGGCAATTCTGTCGAACAAGGCGGACTTTATTTTCGCGGGACGGCTCTTGATACTTTTGACAATCAAGCTTGGAGCAGGGCAAGGGGGGCAACCAAAGAGCCATATGTTCGTGGCGAGCGGGAATTTATCCAGATCGATCAACCTGCCGGGCGGGACAGCCTGTCGATCCAGACGATCTATCTCGAACCGCTCGATACTGCAGTGTTGTTTGCTTTGCCAAAAGCGGTCGCTGTTCAGAGCAGCTTTTCGCTGATCGAAAAAGATACATATGGATCTATTACGTTTAGGCGTAATTACGAACGGGTAACATACAAAGTCCTGTCGGATCGCTCCCTACCGGATAAGTCACGACTGCGTGAGGACAATACCGGCTACGGACACGAATCGCAAAATTATCTGCAACTACCCGAAAGCTACGACCGGCGTATATTTGATCTCGCTTACGGCATCGCCTCAAAAGAAAAGAACCGCTACGATCGGGCGGCTGCCATCGAAAAGTATTTGCAATATAATTTTGGTTACACGCTTGAGCAAAAGGCCACAGGTGACGAACCGCTTGCCGATTTTTTGTTCAACGTTCGCGAAGGGCATTGTGAGTATTTTGCCACTGCGATGGCCGTAATGCTGCGGACCCAAGGCATCGCGACACGCATCGTCAATGGCTTTCACGGCGGCGAATATAACGAGACCGCCGATATGACGGTCGTGCGGCAGAACAATGCCCATTCGTGGGTCGAGGTCTATTTTCCAAAAGAAAATGTCTGGGTACCGTTTGACCCGACGCCGTTTGCAGATCGATCGGCCGCAGCCTCGACCGGGATCGTCGGGCAGTTTAACAAATACGTTGAGGCACTCGAAGCGTTTTGGATACAGTATTTTGTTGCGTTTGATAATCGGGAGCAACGTTCGCTCGTCAAAACACTCCGCAACGGCATTGTCGATTATCAGTCACGCTCTGCGTCATATATTACCCACGCTCAGGACATTCTTGCAGAATGGTGGAAAGATGTTCGCGGCGATAAGGGGATGCAGTCGAGCCTTGTCGCTATCGGATATGCGGTCGCGTATATCGTCGGCGGGATTCTTGGAATTCTGGCGCTTGTGTGGCTGTGGCGAAAGATCGCCAAGATGAATTTTTGGCGGCGAGTGAGAAACCGTATTTCGTCTCAACGCCGCGATTCGGTTGTTGAATTTTACGAACGTATGCAGCAGCTATTGGCGAAAAAGGGAATTAGCCGGCAGCCGTTTCAGACACCGCTTGAGTTTGCTTTTGCGCTTGGGTCGGTTGAGGTCGTGAGTATCACACAGAAATATAACCGCGTGAGATTTGGTGAGAAAGATTTATCGCCAGACGAAGCCGACGAGATCGAGAACTGGCTCAAAAAGATTGAGACCGCAGACGACTAATTATCATCCGCGGTCTCGGGTTTAGCTGAATGTGATGAGAATTTACTTATCGTCTTCGTCGTCAGTCTTTTTCTCATCTGAGCTTGCCGGAGCAGCCGGAGCGGTTCCGGTGACTTTTGCTGTACCTGATTTTGTAGCGATCGTCTTGCCTGACTCGTCGGTCAGAGTAGCCTCGACTTTATAGTCCCCTGGAAACGGGGTCGTGAACGTCGTCCAGACGGTTGATGACGAGGTTAGGTCCATCGACTGTTCGCCAACCTTGTCGCCTTTGGTCTTGCCGGCGACATTGTCGAACGTGACTTTCCACGCTAGCTTGTGTTTACCGCTCGGCAGCCCCGTTGCGTCAACCATTGCATAGATCTCTTTGCCGGTGTCGAACGAAGTCGCGGGCTGTTTGCCCTCTTTATCTTTAGCAAACTTGATCTCGCCCAAATTTGCCGTCGTCATGCTGCACTCAAAACCTGCCGAAACAAAGATGAGCAGAGCAAGCCCAAGTATCAATGTAGTCTTTTTCATTTAGATCTCCTGTATAAAGTAAATTTTACTGATCGCGTTTTTGTGGATTGGAGAAGTGTAAATCAATTGTGGGTGATCTCGCAAGTTCGCGTAATGATAAGACCTGTCGCGTGTGATAACCTAGTTGTTTGCTCGGTTACGCGTTATGAAGAAAGTAGGATTTGTCAGTCTCGGATGCCCAAAAAATCTCGTTGATAGCGAGGTGATGATGGGCCAGCTCGCCGAGGCGGGCTATGAGATCACAAACAATGCCGAGGAGGCTGATACGGTCGTCGTCAACACGTGCGGCTTTATCGAATCGGCAAAGCAGGAATCCGTCGACGCCATCCTCGAAGCCACCCGCTGGAAATCCGGCGGTGCGGCGAGCCGTGTCATTGTCGCGGGCTGCCTGGTCGAGCGTTACCGCGACGATCTAATGAAAGAGCTGCCCGAGGTGGACGCGTTTATCGGCACGTCGCAGGTCATGGATATTCTCAAGGCGGCGGACGCAGATTTTGACGCAAAGCAACTGACCATATCGCCGATCGGCAATAAATCGGCGACCTATCTTTACGACGAATACACGCCGCGCTTGCGGGCGACCGATTCATACACGGCGTTCATAAAGATCGCCGAGGGCTGCGACCGGCCGTGTGCGTTTTGCTCAATACCGGGGATGCGGGGTTCATTTAGATCGCGCCGTTTTGGTTCGATCATCGAGGAAGCAAGACAGCTCGCCAAAGACGGCGTCAAAGAGATCGTCCTTATCGCCCAAGATTCATCTCGTTACGGCGAAGACCTCGGCGAGGTCGATGCACTTGCAGCTCTGATCCGGGCTCTCGGCGAGATCGATGGTATTGAATGGATACGCCCGATGTATGCGTTCCCAACACACATCTCGGATGCTTTTTTGTCGGCGATCGCAGAAACGCCAAGAGCTGTAAAGTATCTCGACATGCCGCTGCAGCACGCTTCGCGTAATGTGCTAAAGCTGATGAAACGCGGAGGCACTCGCGAATCGCTCGAGCGTCTGATCGGTCGGGTTCGCGATGCTGTCCCCGGAATTGCGATCCGAACGACTTTTATTACAGGCTTTCCGGGCGAGACGGAAGAGGATTTTGAAGAGCTGATAAAGTTTGTGCAAAATTGCCGTTTTGATAACGTCGGCGTCTTTACGTATTCCGACGAAGAGGGCACCGCCGCATACGACCTACCAAACAAAGTAGATAACAAAGTCGCGATGCAACGCCGAAATCGGCTAATGAAAGAACAGGCAAAGATCAGCAAGCAGCTGAACAAGGCCAAGATCGGCAACACATACAAAGTTTTGTTTGAAGGTCTCTCACAGGAATCCGACCTGCTGTTCCAGGGCCGTCTCGAAGGCCAGGCTCAAGAGATCGACGGTTACATCCTTATCAACGACATGCCGGAGGATCTTGAACCCGTCATCGGCAACATCTACAACGTCAAGATCACCGAAGCCCACGCCTATGACCTGGTCGGCGAGATCGTTTAGCTAAGTCATTTGTCGAGATCGCGTGTCGTATGTTCGGTGACGCTCGCGGCGGGTATCTTTTCAAACTCACGATCATCCTTCGGAAATTGACCCTTATCTAAATTGGATCGAGCCTCTGTGAGACTTCCGGCCAAGGGAGCCGTGTCCAATTTTGCGTCAGGATCCGCGGGAAACGTTGATGGTTTTCGTTTTGTGTATTTCTTTGTAGGAAATAGAAATCCCGCCCCGAGCGTTAACATCCCCGCTGCGACGAACAGCATAAATATCAGCTTTCCGTACGACTGCGGGAAAAGCTCAAAATCTTTGAGTGCACCGTTTATCAAGCCGATCACCAATCCTAAGATAAACAAAGCGATACCGATCCGAAACAATTTGAAATTTGGCCTTCGCGTTACGACCGGTTTTGTCTCATCCTCGCCGGAGACAATATCGCTCACACCATCGAGCGATAGGCCGCAAGTCCGACAGTAGCTCGTGCCGTCACTGAATTGTTTGCCGCATCGCGGGCAGTAGAGTTGTTCGGCCATCACTATTTTTTACGATCTGCAAACAAATAATGTTCGCGTATTAACGCGTCAATCTATATAGCAGAATGGCCGCGCGCTTTGTCAGCATTGTCATCGTGTCGATCTGTGCCGATTCATCTTTAGCGTGGGAGTTTGCTCCGCCGCCGATACCTATGCCGTCCAAACTTGGTATCAGATCCGAAACAAATGCGACGTCGCCTGCTCCGCGATCACCCGGGTCGAGTGCCTCGACTCTGCCAAATCCCAGGTCCTGGCTAACCTGATCAAGCTGCTTTAAGAGCGCGTAGTTGCCGTCATTTGGCGTCATCGCCGGTAATCCGTCTTCAAAGGTGATCTTCGCTTTTGTGCCGGACAGGCTCTTACCTACGATCTCACGCATTCTTGCGCGAGCCGTCTCCTTCTGCGTTTCGCTGATAAATCTCAGATCACCTTTCACGATGACTTTTGCGGGGACGACATTTGTCTTGCCGGTTGCCGATCCTGCCGCATTGTTTTCTTCGGCGGCGGTTCCGCCAACAAAAAGGCTGGGGTTGAATGTAAGGTATTTTTCCTTGCCCATCGATTCGCGAAACTCGTTGAGAATACGCGAAGCTTCAAAGATCGCACCGTTGCCCATACTTTCGCGAAAGATCTGGCTCGAATGTCCCGTATTAGCTTCGACCTCGAGTTTCCATGAACTTGCGCCGCGGCGTCCGACCGTTGCGGTGTTGCGAACTGTTCCTTCGAAACTTAGAGCAAGGTCACTTTTTTTCGCGGCCGCGATCATATCTCCGCGGCAGACGGCGACAGGCTCACACGAGTCCTCTTCGTCACCGGTCATCATGATAATAATCCGTGTATCCTTTAACGCACCGGCAGCATTGAGCGCTTTTAAAGCCTGAACGAGCACTACGATGCCGCCTTTCATATCACCGATGCCGGTACCATAGACCTTGTCGCCGTCACGGCGAAACTTTTCGCCGCGCAGCACCGTGTCGAGATGGCCGAGCAGTAATAGCCGTTTGCCATTACTCCCGTTCGTCTCTGCAACGAGGTGTCCGGCACGTTTCATCTCTGGTGGCATCGGGATCCATTTGACCGTCATGCCGAGCGCCTCAAATTCTTTCCCAAACAGCATCCCTACGGTCTTTACTCCAACGAGGTCCTCGGTCGGGCTTTCGATATTGACCGAACGTTCGAGCAGCGTGATCGCCTCAGACGAGTGTTTATCGACAAGATCGATGATCTTCTGCTCGTCGGGCTTCACGGTTTGAGAGATTGCCGTACAGGCGGCCATAAAAATGAGAAAGCTGGTGATCGCGAGATTTGATTTCATACGTAAAACTTAGCTCGAAAACGTCAATTAGCCAAATCAAATGGCGTTAGTGCCACCAATTGAGTCGAGACCTGGGTTTGTGCGGATCGTGTCTTGCGGACAAAATCCTACATATTTGTAGGAAAAGTTGCGGCCACGTAAATCTACGGCCCTACACCTTTTACTTCTGAGTTTGGAGTTATAGAATCTCATTTTTGAAATTCTGATATTTACCTTGACCACTACTTATTAAGAAATTCTACTAACCAGGAGAAAGAATGAACGCAAAAAATGTACTGCATTACGCCGCCGATCAGGAAGCGAGGTTTGTTTCCGTTCGGTTTACCGATCTGATCGGATCGTGGCACCACCTGACGTTTCCGATCGGCCAGTTGTCTGAGGATAGCTTTGAGGACGGTTTTGGATTTGACGCGTCGTCGCTTCGCGGCTGGGCGGCGATCCACGAATCGGACATGCTGCTCGTGCCGGACCCGTCGCGATTTTGGATCGACCCGTTTACCGAAGATACGACGCTCTGTCTCATCGCAAATGCCGTTGACCCGATCACAAAAGAGGGTTACGACCTCGACCCGCGTTCGGTCGCGATGCGTGCCGAGAGCTACCTGAAATTTACCGGCATTGCCGATACGATCAACGTCGGGCCTGAGGCGGAGTTTTTTGTCTTTGACGAAGCCCGTTTTCATAACGACCAGCACTCGGCCGGTTTTCATGTAAATTCGGACGAGGGCCACTGGAACTCAGGCCGCGAGGGCGATGATTATTCGGCAAATAACGGTTACCACATCCGTGCCAAAGAGGGCTATGTGCCCGTTGCACCGCTTGATACGCTTGTCGATCTGCGAAACACGATGTCAACGATCCTCGGCGAGGTCGGTATCAACGTTGAGTGCCATCATCACGAAGTTGCGACCGCCGGACAATGCGAGATCGATTTCAAATTCTCTAATTTGCTGCACACGGCTGACAATCTAATGTTGTTCAAATACATCGTCAAAAATACCGCCGCTGCAGCCGGCAAGACGGCGACCTTTATGCCAAACCGATCTACGGCGATAACGGTTCGGGTATGCATTGCCACCAGTCTTTGTGGAAAGACGGCTCGCCGCTGTTTGCTGGCGATCAATACGCGGGGCTGTCGGAAATGGCGAAATTTTACATCGGCGGGCTGCTCAAGCACGCTCCGGCTCTCGTAGGTTTTGCCGCTCCAACGACGAATAGCTACAAGCGTCTCGTGCCTGGTTTTGAAGCTCCGGTAAACCTCGCATATTCGGCGCGTAACCGTTCGGCGGCTGTGCGAATACCGATGTTCTCGTCTTCGCCAAAGACCAAACGCCTTGAATTTCGTCCGCCAGATCCGTCGTGCAACCCTTACATTACGTTTGCCGCGTTGCTGAGGGCCGGCCTCGACGGTATCCAAAACCGCATCGATCCGGGCGAACCGCTTGATAAGGACATCTACGATCTGCCGCCCGAAGAGCTGAAAAACGTCCCGTCGCTGCCGGGCAGTCTTGATGAGGCACTAGACGCTCTTGAAGCCGATCACGATTTCTTGCTCAAGGGCGATGTTTTCTCGTCGAAGATGATCGAACGCTGGATCTCATACAAACGCGACAACGAGATCACGCCACTTCGTCTGCGTCCGCATCCGCTTGAATTTTCGATGTATTACGATATTTAGAGATTTCAGATCTCAAATATCAGATGGCTGTGGGCAGATCGTGCGATCTGCCCACTTTTTTGCGAATATAATATTAATGAAAGTAGAACCTGTAGTTTTAGAAGGTAAATTTGTCCGGCTTGAGCCGATGCGGGTCGATCATCTGCCCGCGCTCGTCGAAGTCGGGATGGACGAATCTATATGGAAA
>JBEBGA010000065.1:0-11194 GCA_040081695.1 Pyrinomonadaceae bacterium | reverse complement strand
TTCCGCCAACAATACAAAAACCGAGGCTCCTTTCGCATCAATCGAATGATCTTGCCAACGGGATTTGATAAGGAAGTAAGAAACTGTGAGGGGTTTTGTTCTCTTTTTCAACGCGGCTTCTCTAAGCTCATTGACCGGATAAGTAAAGGGAAGATCAAGTAAAACCGCATACCAACCTTCGCCCCATTCGGCTGACGTTAATTTATGAGTTATCTTGCCGGCGCGTGGCAGGAAACGCTCCATTAGATCATTTTGATCACCATACTCAATCTCTACTTTTCTATTTATCATACGAACCTTGCCTTGTAAGGAATTAGGGGAACCACTATAAAATCAATAATGCGGATTTAATCTTGTCGTGTTAATCACTGTTATATTGTGAGGGTTTCGTAGTTTGACTTCAGGAATTGTTGCGGGCCCGCCAGGGCCCGGTGCGGCCTTCCCAGCACCTTCAATGTTGGACATCTTTGTCGTTGCTTGGGTAAGCCACTCACCAGTATTTTCGGGATACAGTCCCGCTTCTCTACGATAACGGGAAAAGAACGGGGTCAGGCCTGCGATTCTGCGATTTTCTCACGATATTTCTGCTCCATTAAGGTTTTGGCGTAGGCTAGCTTTGTATCCGTGTCCAAGCCTAACTTTGCAGCGTCGTATCGGCGGCTTACGTTTGAGCTATCGAGCCCGGTGATCTCGGCAAGCTGCGTAAAACTTGCTCCGGCTTCGCGTCCGGTTATGATTAGCACCTCTTTGGCCATTATAACCCTTGTATTCTTTCCCGAACCAAAAAGATCTTTGCCAGACATCCCAAAGACGTCCTCGACCGCAGAGATCAGGCTTTCCGCATCGAACGCCGGCTCGTCTTTGCGGCTTCGCCGTTGAGGTTTTCGCTCTACAATACCAAAGCGATGTATCGCATCATCGACAAACTCGTCCGACCCTAGGATGTCGCCCTCCGCCGTCGAATACGCCTCTTCGTCATCCGGCAAAACCGTGCCAACGTAATCTGCAAAATACTTGTAAGCAATCTCTTTGCGACTGCCAAAATGCCGCAGCACCGGGTCAACATCAACTATGCCTGATGGTTCGATGCCGAGATATGCTCTGTGGCTGCTGTACGGATAATCTTCGGCAGACACAACCATCTTTGCCCGCACCGGATTGAGGTGAATGTAGCGGACGAGCTTGGTCAAATAGCCCCCGCTCTGACAGAGGATCGCCTTGTGGCGGCCCTGAAAGACGTGCCCGACGCGTCGATAGCGGCGGTTATAGTATTGGCTGTATCCCGTCAAAACCCGCTGCATAATGCTGCCGACCGTGTCCAACTGGCGCTCGATCAACAGATGAACGAGGTTGGTCATCAGGCAATACGCGTAAAGATAAAACGCCGAGCGTTCCTTTTGCTTTAGTAGCAGTGAGAGAAATTTGAGATAGTCGTCGGGCGAGTGAAAGATATCCTGACGGTCGTTGCCGCGCGTGATCAGATGGTAAAGCCCGCCCTCGACCTCAACTCGCGCCCTTCGTGCCATGATCTGAGAATTGTATCAGATATTAGATAAATCGCCGCGGTTGTGGGCCTACCACAACACTGCCAGGTTCTGGTGACAGAATCGCAGGCCTGACCCATTCCGTTCCGACGTGTAACATCGCCGCGTTTCTCACAAAACTGCCCGGCACTTTCACCATCACCCCCGCTACACCCGGCCAACCCGAAAGCGGCCTGATCCGCGCGGTATTTATCAAAAACAACCAACCATTCGGCGAATTCTCACCAAGTTATTCGGTGACTATCTCGTAGTAGGCTTTGGTAAAAGAGAAAGGGCCGTGAGCGTTATGCTCGCGGCCTCTTCCCTATTCACTGTTCACTGTTCACTTTCTAAGGCATTACGATCTCTAGCTTTGTCGCAGTTGCGTAGGCGGCGGATTTGCCGTCTTTGCTAATGAGATTGACCTGTGTGCAGCCTTT
Source organism: Pyrinomonadaceae bacterium (assembly GCA_040081695.1). Lineage (GTDB taxonomy): Bacteria > Acidobacteriota > Blastocatellia > Pyrinomonadales > Pyrinomonadaceae > OLB17. The sequence continues at coordinate 9,231 of JBEBGA010000065.1, read as the reverse complement.
TTCTTGAGCAGCTTTTAGGACAAGCTGGACAAATTCCTGCCGCTTTTCTTTTGGCAGAACATCCCACGATGGCAATAGCTGGCCGTAAAATGTTTCGCCGCTGATCTTTGCGATCCGCAGATGTTCTTGGAGCTTAGTGTTTTCGATCTCGACTTGAGCGACGCCGGCACGGGACACGTTTTCTTCGACGGCGAAGTTTGCCCACGAATACAGCCCGACCGAGGCGACAATGATCACGACCGCGGCGGCAACGAACCAGCGGTTGACACTAAAAGCGTTAGCCTTGAGCCGCTGGAGAAAAGAATTTTTGTCGACAACTTTGACCGCAGGCTCAGCCGATTCAGGTTCTTCAAAGTATTCGATCTCATTCGAAGGATCGCTTTCCTCGACATGCGGCACTTCGACTTCGACCTGTCTCGAAAGCTCCTGCAGCAGTTCTTCGAGCCCCAGCGAACGGCCCGTCGCCTCAGATATCGCCATCTGGTCGATGTTTTCAAATTTGGTGTGCATTGCCGCGACATCCTGTCTGCGGCGTTCGCGGTCGATCAACTCGACATAGGCGTTGCCAATACGGATGTTGCAATCGATAGCCGCAGCGGTTACCTGTGGTGCGTAAAACAGCTCGCTTATTCCCTCTTTGAACATCCTCAAACGTCCAAAGAAATCGTTCTCGATCAGTTGGTCAAAAGCAGACGCATTTTCGGCCTCGATGGCAAGATCCTCAAAGCTTAGCGCCGTGAGCATGACCTTGGATTCGTCATCGTCCGCCGTGTAAAGCGGGATGCTCGACCAGTCGCTGTAGAGAGTGTTGATGTGGCCAAGCATCTCGTCGCGTTTGAAAAGACAAATGCGTTTTTCCAGTGCGACCGCACGTGAGAATAGACGCGTGATCACAAAGTCAAACTTTGAGCGGACCGCTTCGCTATACGGCAAATTTCGGTAGAACCGCGCCAAGGCAAGCAAAGCCTGTGAGCTGAGAGCGGGACGAGAGTTTTCGCAATACTGACGCAGACTCGACACCGGAATATCACGATCACGTGCGGCGAGCGCCGAACACCACGATTCGGTTTCCTGCATCAGCGTGAATTCGGCACCGGCGTGTTCTTCAGTATTTTCGCCTTCGGCTACTTTTAGGAAGATGTTCAATGCCTTTTTCGCATTAAAATCGTCATAAGTGCGCGGCATCATTTTTAGATACTCGCGTTCGACCCCGGTCAGGACGTGCTCGACCATCTGAAGGCTCGAAACCTCGCCCATCGCACGTTTCTTAAAGAATTCTTTGCCCCTTTGGACTCGTTTATCCTGAGGCTTTTCGGCCGGAACTGCTTGCTCAACAGGTGCGGTGGGGAGCGGCTCGTTCTGTGCGGGCTGCTCGTCTAATATCTGCGTGTCCGAGGATCGTTCTTGAACCTGTTCATACGAATCGAGTTCGACAGGTGCCGTATGCTCCGCATTATCGAACTCAGAAATGCCCGGTTGAGCCTCAGGCTGCGTCACGATCGGTTCCTCGGTGTCGTGTATGGCGGCTTCGTCCGACGCAGCAATATATTGCTCAGAATATGACAACTCGGGCACAACTTCGCCACCGTTATATTGACCTTCGGCATTGGGAGGCACGCGCTCGTCATAAGGCAGGCCATAGCCGTTGTTTGGCATTTCCGTTACATCCAGCTCGTCGGAGTATTCAGTATCTGACTGATCTGACGACTGTACGCTATCGGGTTTTTCGAGTAGATTTTCCTCTTGTAATTCAACAACGAGGTCTTCGAACACATTCATTTTTTGGCACCTTGATATTATTTCGGGGCTGGAAATAACTAGGGAGATATTTTGATCCTTTAAGGCAGGATCTGTCTGATCTCACCGCCTTGGGTAAGTTCATAGACGTAGGTCACTCCTTCGCCGGCAACATTACGGGTTGCCGTTATGGTGTAACCGTTTCGCAATTCCGCATCGGTTGGTGCTGCGGGCGACATTGATAGCACGAATTTTCCGCGGTTTACGTTATTGCCAGAATTGGTTCCGACACTACTTGAGAGCAGATTGTTAACTTCGGTGAGGCGGCCAAAGCGGTTGTTCTGCGAGAAATAGTTAACCTGTGTCGAAGCAATGGTTCGCATAGTGGCAAACGTATTGCCGTTCTCGGCGGCTCGCAGTCCTTTTTGCAGAGCCGGCACAGCCACCGACGCAACTATGCCGATGATCACAACAACTATCAACAATTCGATTATTGAAAATCCGTTTTCCCTTTTGTTCTTCATCCTTTGCACCTCACTTATGCCACCAAAGTGACATTTTTTGGCACCTAGATCTTGACAAGATACGGCATATTTTGCCGATCGTTTGTCGAATAGTCTAGGTTTTTCATATATTTACGGAGATCTGGGCGTCAAAACCCTGTCTCCCGAGCCAAAATAGTGCAAGCATTATGCCAAAGGGCACCTTGCCGCCGTCAGACGCCCAAAACCACAGAAATCCCCTGTATTTATGGGTGTGTTTGTTTTTTTTGAGTTTTTTTATAAGCTATATGTTTTTGTCACGGGCAAATTATCGATAAAGAGGGCATGAATTGGCATCTGTAATTGAACAAACCAGCGAGACATACGGGATCGACAATTGGGGATCCGACTATTTCGGCGTCAACCGAAAAGGTAATCTCATCGTCCGCGCCCCCGAAAACGATAGCTATACCGCCGATGTCAAAGAGATAATCGACGATCTGAGAAAACGCGGCGTAAACACGCCGATCCTGCTGCGGTTCCCTCAGCTGTTGTTCGGCCAGATACGAAAGCTCCAAACTGCATTTAAGAAATCGATCAAAGAATTTGAGTATCAGGGCGGCCATCTGTGTGTCTTTCCGATGAAGGTCAACTCAAACCGGGCCGTTATCGAGGAATACCTTCGCGAAGGAACGCGGCATAATTTTGGGCTCGAAGCAGGTTCGAAAGCCGAGCTTTACGCTGCTCTCGGTGTCGATCAGGCAAAAGACAGCCTGTTAGTACTAAACGGATTTAAGGACCGGGATTTTATCAATCTTGCATTTGCCGGTGCGATGGCCGGAAAAAATGTCGTGATCGTCATCGAAAAGATGAGCGAGCTCGACCACACGCTCGACATCGCCGCAAAATTTGCAAAAGAGGCTCCGGATGCTGCATTGCCGATGGTGGGTGTTCGCGTAAAACTCTACTCAAAAGGCTCGGGCAAATGGGAAAAATCCGGTGGCGAAGCTGCAAAGTTTGGCCTCACAACAACAGAGATACTGGAAGTCATCCGTCGTCTGCAAGAAGCGGGACGGATCGACATGCTCAAGCTGCTCCACTTTCACATCGGTTCGCAGTTGACAGACATCAAGCGTATAAAAAACGCGATGAAAGAGGCGGCCCGCACCTACGCCAAGATCATCAAGATGAAGATACCGATCGAGTATCTCGATGTTGGCGGCGGTATGGCGGTAGATTATGACGGTTCGCGCACGTCGTTCGAGTCATCCGCAAACTACACCGCCCGGGAATTTGCCAATGACGTAATTTATGTGATCAAAACGGTTTGTGACGACGAAAGTGTGCCGCATCCCACGATCATCCAGGAATCGGGCCGCTATCTGTCGGCGTATCACGCAATGCTCGTGACCAATATCCAGGATGAGATCGAAACCGTCGTTGAGCATCACGAAGCCGAAATGAAGCTCACGCCGGATGATCCGCCGATAGTTCATGAACTTCACGATCTGCGTGAAACGATCAACGCAAAGAATTACCGTGAGTATTATCACGATGCCCTCGAGAACCGCGATGAGCTGTTCACTATGTTCAACCTCGGTCTTATTTCGCTTGAGGCTAAGGGAAAAGGTGAGGTTCTTTTCTGGGATATTTGCGAAAAGGCCGATCAATTTGCACAGCAAAAGAAGTATGTCGCGGAGGAATTTGACGAGCTGCGGCGGCTGATGTGCGTCAAATATCTGGCAAATTTCTCAGTGTTTCGCTCGATGCCGGACAACTGGGCTCTCGAACAGCTCTTCCCCATTGTTCCAATACATAAACTCAACAAAAAGCCTTCGGAATATGCTACGCTTTGTGATATAACCTGCGATTCCGATGGTATTGTGGACAAATTCGTCGACCTGCACGACGTTAAACCAGTGTTGGAATTGCACACGCTTGTTAAGGGTGAGTCTTACTATCTGGCGATGATGCTGGTAGGTGCGTATCAGGAAGTTATGGGTAACAACCATAACCTTTTCGGGGTGCCGCACGAGGCTCACGTTTTTATCGGTGAGGACGGGTACATAATCAAAAAAGTGGTTTATGGCGCAACGCTCGGCGACGCTGTGGCCTCGGTCAGGTTTGAGCCTGGACAGCTACAGGACACATTTAGGCGTGCCGTGCTGCAGCGAATTAAGGAAGGTAAGCTCTCAAATGACGAGGGCAGCAAAGCGATAAGATTTTACGAAGATCAGGTTGAAAGTTATACATATCTGACCCCAAACGGGGGCAAATAGCAAGTAAAAAATTAGTAGAGAAAGAACAATTATGGTAGCTCAAAAGAAGACAAAATCCTCAAAATTTCTGACCGTCCCAACGCGGCCGGTCCCTATCGATCGCGATCGTTCGGTAGCAGGGCTTTTGGAGAAAATGGAAGGTGCCGGTTTCGGCGCAAAACAATTGGCAGAGGCACACCGCATCTGGTTGGATATGCTCGATGACAACTCGACGATCTACCTGTGCGGTTCGGGTAATCTGATCACGTCCGGTATGCGCAGGCTCCTGTCATATGTGATCAAAAACCGTTTTGTCGATGTCATCGTCGTCTCAGGCACGGTCATCTACAACGACATTCACGAAACGCTCGGACGCAATCATTATCAGGCTCATCCTAGCATGAGCGATGAGGAGCTCGATGCTTCGGATGTGATGCGTGTCGGCGATGTACTCTCAAACCGGGAAGAATATCAAGAGGCAGACGAATGGATCGGAAGTGTTATTAACCAACTGGAATTGACGCGTCCGTACTCGATCCGCGAATTTCTGCACCTGATGGGCCGCGAATTGTCTGAGATCGCCCACGAAGATGGCATTTTGACCTCAGCGTTCAAATCACGCATCCCTGTTTTCTGCCCGGACCTGCCGGGTTCGGAGATCGGCATCGGCATTGCCCGTGCAAAATTTGATAAAAAGATCCAGATCTCGCTCGACACGTCGCAAGATGTGCTCGAAATGATGCAGATCGCTCAGCGCACACGCAACTCCGGCATTATTACGCTTGGCAGCACCGCGAGCCAAGGGATGGTCAATGTCGCCGAGATCGCGTCATACATCACGCGAACCAATCCGCGTGGTCATAAATACGCTATTTCGATCGCGACCGACTCCGCACCGCTCGATATCCGCACGCCAACGTATGGTGCAAATCACACGTCGATGTTTGGCAAACTGCTACGCGGGGCGATCACGGCCTACGTTCCGTGCGACCCGTCGATCGCTCTGCCGATGATAATCACCGCACTATCGCAAACCGCTGCCAAGTTCATGAAAGGCCGCAAACGCCCGTCATTTAGCTTCTCAGGCCGCGATATGAATATTGATGTACCTTAGAAAATGCACAGTGAAAAATGCACAATGCACAATGAAACTCCTACAGTCATTGTGCATTGTGCATTTTGAATTATTTCATTGAAGAAATGTCTGAATCCGAATCATTACCGATGAATTTCGGCGGTATCGACGAAGAGCGTTATTCAAATTTTGATGACGCCCGCGTGTTGATATTGCCTGTTTCGTACGAAGGAACCGTTTCCTACGGCACAGGAACGGGTGCCGGAGCGATGGCGATCGTCGATGCTTCTCGAAATATGGAGCTTTACGAAGAGGAAACAGACGCCGAGGTCTATAAGATCGGCATTCACACCTTGCCCGAATTTACGCCCCGCGAAACGCCGGCTGAAATGATGTCGGACCTTTATGGTTATTCAAAACGAATGATCGAGGCGGACAAATTTTTATGTATGCTTGGCGGCGAGCATTCGGTTTCAGCACCGATAATACAGGCTCATAATGAAAAATACGACAATCTGAGCGTGCTGCAGATCGACGCTCACGCTGACCTTCGCGACACATATGACGGCACGCCGCATTCGCATGCTTCGATCATGGCCCGTGTGGTCAAAGATATGCGAATACCGTCTGTGCAAGTTGGCATTCGCTCTATCTCGGGCGACGAGGCCCGTTCGCTGAAAGATGGCCTACCGACGAAAATATTCTGGGCACGCGATATTGCCGGTAAAACTGACTGGATCGACGATGCGATCGATAGCCTTACCGAAAATGTCTATTTGACCATCGATATCGACGGCCTTGACCCTAGTATCGTACCAACGACTGGCACGCCCGAACCGGGCGGTTTAGGCTGGTATGAAACTTTAACTCTTATTCGTAAACTTGCTGAAAAGAAACGAGTTGTCGGTATGGACCTGGTCGAGTATTCGTATTTTGAAAATTACGATTCTCCGGCGTTTCTCTGCTCAAAACTTGTCTATAAATCGCTGGCTTACATCTTTGAAAAAGACACGCCAAAGATCTCGGATTAACCCAATAAATTTGTTCAATATCCGTGAACAAGTCTCCTCTGTTTATCGTAAAATAATCAATATCGAGTCATTTGGAGCATTCTATTGATGTTTAATAAGAAATTCTTAACAATCGCACTTATTACCACCGCATCTTCTATTTCGGGCTGCAAAGCGGGGCTTTTTGGGGGCAGTGAAGCCGCTCCAGCCCCGATCCCGCCTCCCGCACCAGTTGTTGTTGACGGTATGCGGACGTCGTATGCAGATGTTGTCGAAAAAACGTCGCCCGCGGTAGTTCGCATTGAAGCTGCTCATAAAGAAAAAACGACACCGCAGGGACAAAACCCGACCGCCGATGACTTTTTCAAGCAATTTCAAGCTCCTCAGCAAAACCGTCGTCCACAGATCGAACGCGGCGTCGGTTCGGGCGTAATAGTAAACGCAAACGGCACGATCCTGACCAATAACCACGTCGTCGAGGGTGCCGACAAGATCACCGTCGCAATGAGCGACAACAAGACCTACGACGCAAAGATCGTAGGAACGGACGAGCCGAGCGATCTGGCCGTGATCAAGATCGAGGGCGAGAATCTTCCCTTCCTGACCCTTGGTAATTCTGACAGCGTACGCATCGGCGATATCGTTTTGGCGATCGGCAATCCGCTTGGTATCGGGCAATCGGTCACGTCCGGTATTATCTCAGCAAAGGGCCGCAGAACGGGTCTAAGCGACGGCAGTTTTGAGGATTTTCTACAAACGGATGCTCCTATCAATCGCGGTAATTCGGGCGGAGCACTTGTAAATTTGAGCGGCGAGCTTATCGGTATCAACTCACAGATCCTGTCCGGCGGCGCGGGTGGCGGCAATATCGGCATCGCGTTCTCCATACCGTCAAATATGGCCAAATCCGTTATGGAACAACTTGTCAAAGACGGCAAGGTTCGACGCGGAATGCTCGGCGTTAACATTCAAAATATCACTGACGATACCGCTAAGGCGTTAGACATAAAAGACAAGAACGGCGTGCTCGTGAGCAACGTCAAATCCGGTAGTGCCGCCGACAAAGCCGGTGTAAAACGGGGCGACATCATCATCGCGATCAACGGTGAAAAGATCGAGGACAGCAACGTCCTGCGAAACAAGGTTGCAGGGACTGCTCCGGGGACGACGATCAAGCTGACGGTTGTTCGTGATGGTAAAGAGACCGAGCTATCAGCAACGCTTGATGAATTTACGGCAGGAGACGCCAAGAACGAAGGTCCCGGCAAAGGCAACGATGACAAAGGCGGTGCCGAAAAACAAAGCGGCAAGCTTGGCGTCAGCCTCGAACCTGTCACGGCTGCCATCGCAAAGCAGCTCGGCCTCGATTCGGATAAAGAAGGCATGGTCGTGACTGAAGTTGACCCAAGCGGCCCTGCTGCCGAAGAGGGCGTATCACGCGGTGATGTCATCCTTGAGATCAACAAAAAGCCCGTCAGTTCGGTGGCGGATGTTCAGGCCGCCCTGAATGCATCAGGCGACAAACCGCTGCTGTTGCTGATCTCGCGTCGGGGACAGACCATTTATTTGACCATTAAGCCTGAATAAATTTGGATTCCGTGTTATAAAACTTGGTATGTTGAGCAAAATATACCTAGGTGTCCTGGCCATTGCGATCATCGCGATGGCCTTTTTAACTTTTTATTCGTGGAGCTGGCTGCAAAGCATCGGACTACCCGCCGCTGCGGTCGCGGGCTATGAATATCACGCAGGCATGGCTTGGCCCGCATTATGGATACTCACCATTGCCCTGCTTGTACTCGGTAATGCAATTCTGTGGGCAAGCGGACGGGCATGGGCGATGTGGGTGACGTTCATATATTTTTCGACTTTTGCTGTTATCCGATATTTTTGGCTTGATCAGGCATTTTTTCAATTCAACAAGACAAACGGCCTATTTGATGGCAGTTTTTCCATCGCTCCGCTGATGGCGGTCATTTTGGTCGTGCTGATGGCGGCGATCGTATTCTTTGACCAGTTTATCGTGGTCAGATTGCGGGCAAAGACCTATCCAGCGGCCGCAAAAGAGGATACACCGGCAGAATCTGAAGCGGACGAAGAAAAGGCTTCCGATCCTGCATGATCGAAAGCCTTTTCGTATATGGTCGGGACGACAAGATTTGAACTTGCGACCTCTCGCACCCCAACCAACCTGAGGCCTAATCATAAGTTCTCAAGATCACTCAAACCGAGTCACAATCGGCTGTCTGCGTATCAATCACAACGTATGAATAGGTATGCGTCGGCAAAACTGCAACCATCTTGCAACCAACTGGTCGAGATTATTCCCTTGTAGAATGTTGATAAATGTGTCGTGAGAGAAGATTAAAATAACACATTCTGATCGAAAGTAAACACCAATTTTGCTGTCTGGTAGTTTGTGACATTTATTATCAATAAATGTCACAAACCACCAGCAAGCTTAGTTGTTCTGGCTCATTAATAAACCACCGTGGTGGACAATATTTCCAGTGCATTAGCATTGCACCTCATCCACGATTTTGCAGCAATACTTTCCTGTAAGCGGTCCCAGCGTCAGAAACTTGAAATATATCGTTCACACGAAAGTATCAATATGACGCAGATCATGTTTTCTCGCCGTGCGGAGTGAGCTGTCTCTTATACACATC
>JBEBGA010000360.1:0-2982 GCA_040081695.1 Pyrinomonadaceae bacterium | reverse complement strand
CCCTTACTTCGTGCGGGCTTCTGCAAAGAACGCCCTCGACTCAACGGGCGGGTTTTTGCAAAGAATCGAGCAGGTCTTGGGCCTCGCGGTTGCTGGGGAAAACGGCGAGGAGGCGGGTGAGTTCGCCCTCGGCGCGTTTTTTGAGATTGTACTGGATAAAGAATTCGGCGAGCAAGATGCGGAACGTCGGATTTTGCGGATCGAGCTTGAGGGCGGCCTGCATTTCCGACTCGGCCTTGTGCCGCTTTGAGTCGTCAAACGACAGAGCCTTGCCGTAATAGGCGTGAAAACGTGCGTTTTTTGGTGCGTAATGGACGGCACGGGCGAGGAAGGGCAGCGACTGTTCGACTTCGCCGTCAACCAGCATGCTGAAACCGCGTTCGAAATTCTGCGCCGCCTGTTCGGATGCAAGGCTGGCGTTGCCGGTCTCGCCTGTCGCCGCGCGTTTTTCGCGGGTGGCCAGCTCTTTGCGCATACGATAGTCGTATAGCTCGCGATTCTCAGGGTTTTTGAGCGTTTCGTGCGCCTGGGCGAGCTCGGTAAAAGCGTTTTGTATGCGCGGGAGCATATCGCCGCCGTCGGCGTGATAACGGTCGGGGTGAAACTCTTTGGCGAGCGAAAAATATGCCCGTTTTACATCGGCGATATTTGACGCCGGATCAACGCCAAGCAGATCGTAGTATGTCTCGGCATTTTCGACGCGTTCGAGATACTCTTCGAGTGTGATCGTGACCTCGGGAATTTTTGGCTCGGCAGGTGCGGGCTGCGGCTTTTGTTCGAAAACCTCGGGAGCGGCGACGGTTGCCGTCTTGGCCTCGGTTTTGAGTTCGAGCTTTGCACTACGCATTGCCGAGATCGCGTCGTTTGTAAACGCCGGCTGCCAATCGTCACGGATGATCAGGCCGCCAAGCCAAAGCGTGTAGATCGCGTGAAAGGCGTTTGCCTCGGCCATGCCCGAAATACTGATCAGATCGGTGACCGTCAGCGGGTCTTCGCCGGTGCGTGATAGCACGAATGCCTCATCGGGACGCAGGTTTATCCCAAGCGGTGGAGCATCGGAGCGGTGAAAGCGTTCGTCGAGGCTGCGAAAACGGCCGAGCACCTTGTCGATCGGCATACAGCGGCCAAAATCGAACAAGATCCGCCGCGTTTCGACATCATACGCCAGCCCGTCGCGGATCCGCCGCAGCGAGCTAAAATCCCACTCGCCTGTGTCCCACGTGAGAATATCGACCAGGATGCTCTCGATCTGTTCGGAAAAGAGCTTTGCGGTGTCAGCTTTGGTGAGGAATTTCTTGTCTTCGAGATAAGCGACAAGCTCGTGATCGTTGGAAAAATTTGGGATCTTGGTCACGTCGTCCTTTGTCATCCGGTTGCGAGTGAGCAGGATGTCAAAGAGCCGTGCGGCCCTGGCGTTCGACACCGCAAAGACGATCTCACCGTTTTTTAGATAGATGACGCATTTTTTCTCTTTGTTCGACACGCGCAAAGAGCCGTTCACCCGAGCCTGCATGATCTCAGAGATCAGTTCGGCGAACGGATGCGTAAAGAAATTGCCTTGAATTTCGAGTTCGGACTGCGGTGTCATTACTGTAAAACGGAAGTCGCGCGGGTGGCTGTGAGGAGCCATATAAATGATACCAAATCCGGCGGGTAAAAGTTAAGTAGTATTTTTCGCGGTCTTTTAGCGTTCTTTTAGCTTTTGGGCGGGCTATTTGATAGCATTTTACTCATTTGGTAATGGAAAAAAAGCTGGAAATCCGCGAATGTGAGACGCACGACGAGCTGGCCGAATGCGTGCAGTTGCAGCGTGACGTTTTTGCGTTGCCGGAGGCCGAACTGTCGCCCGTTCGCCACTTGATCGTGACAAAAAACGCGGGCGGTTTTACGCTCGGGGCTTACGACGGCGACCGGTTGGCGGGTTTTGTGTTGAGCGTCCCGGCGGTGATGCGCGGCGAGCGGGCGTTTTATTCGCACATGACTGGTGTTCGGCAAGAGTATCAAAGCCTGGGTATCGGAGCCAAGCTAAAATGGGCTCAACGCGAGCGGGCATTGGCCGACGGAGTGAGATTTATCAAGTGGACTTTTGAGCCGATAAAGGCAAGGAACGCTTACTTTAACCTCGAAAAGCTTGGTGCCGTTGTGTGCGAATTTCAGCAAAATTTCTACGGGATGGATTACGCGACAGCACCCGAAACCGCCGGGCAACAATTTGGCCTCGCGAGCGATAGATTGTTTGCTGAGTGGCATCTTGAGAGTGAAAAAGTCGTTGCGTTAGCAGCCGGACAAACTTGGGCTGAATTATCTGAACCTGTTACGGAGATCGTGACGATAAATGATTGGTCCGAATTGGTCGAACGCGATCCGGCGGCGGCATTGGCAGAGCAAATGCGTATTCGCGGTGAGTTTGAAGCGGCATTTGCCGACGGTTTGATTGCAAGATCATTTAGGCGAGACGACATTCATCCCTCGTATTTGCTATACAAAAGTTAAATGTTTGAGATCGACCCGGACATTCGAAAAGCAAAGACGCTCGCGTCGGATTTTTACACTGATCCGGCGTATTTTGAGTTGTCAAAAGAGAAGATATTTGCCCCGTCGTGGCAATTTCTCGGGCATGCGAATGAGATCTCGGGGATAACGCCGATGACGATCTTGCCGGGGTTTATTGACGAACCGGTTTTACTCGCCAAAACGGACGATGGATTAAAATGCCTCTCAAATGTATGCACGCATCGCGGCAAGATACTGGTCGAGGAGTCGTGTGAGGCTAATCTGATACGGTGCGGCTATCACGGGCGGCGGTTTTCGCTCGACGGCAAGTTTTTGTCGATGCCGGAGTTTGAGGGGGTCGAAAATTTCCCCTGCGAGGACGATAATTTGCGGCAATTGCCATTCGCCGTGCGTCAGGGATTTATGTTTGCATCGCTCGACCCGGCAGCCACGTTCGAGGATTTTGTTGGTGACGTTGCGGCAAGGTTC
>JBEBGA010000359.1:0-2988 GCA_040081695.1 Pyrinomonadaceae bacterium | reverse complement strand
AGATAGGGTTGACACGCTCGCTGATCGCGGCGAGTTCCTCGGGCGTTTTGTAGATCGGGATGATCACGACCTGGATCGGAGCAAGTTTCGGCGGCAGCACGAGGCCCTGATCGTCCGAATGAGCCATGATCAAAGCTCCCATCAGACGCGTCGAAACGCCCCAGCTCGTCGCCCAGGCATATTCCTGTTCGTTCTCTTTGTTGACGAATTTTACGTCAAAAGACTTGGCAAAATTCTGCCCCAGAAAATGCGACGTCCCCGCCTGCAAAGCCTTGCCGTCCTGCATCAATGCCTCGATACACATCGTATCCTCAGCACCGGCAAAACGTTCGCTCGGCGTCTTGCGTCCCTGAATCACAGGAACTGCCATCCATTGCTCGGCAAAAGTTGCGTAAACGCCGAGCATCCGTTCGGTCTCCTCGATCGCTTCCTGCTCGGTCGCGTGTGCCGTGTGACCTTCCTGCCAGAGGAATTCAGCGGTCCGAAGAAAGAGGCGAGTTCGCATTTCCCAACGGACAACGTTACACCACTGATTGATAAGCAACGGCAAGTCACGCCAGGACTGAATCCAGTTTTTGTAGGTGTTCCAGATGACGGTTTCCGAGGTCGGACGGATGATCAATTCTTCTTCGAGCTTAGCGTTCGGATCGACAACGAGGCCCTTGCCATCAGGATTTGCTTTTAGACGATAATGCGTGACGACCGCGCATTCTTTGGCAAAGCCCTCGGCGTGCTCTTCTTCCTTTTCGAGGAAAGATTTTGGCACGAAAAGAGGGAAGTATGCGTTGACATGACCGGTTTCTTTGAACATATCGTCCAAAGCACGCTGCATCTTTTCCCAGATCGCGTAGCCGTAAGGTTTGATGACCATACACCCGCGAACCGCGCTATTCTCGGCTAGATCAGCACGTTTGACGATCTCGTTGTACCACTCGGAATAGTTTTCCGACCTTTTAGGAAGTCCTTTAGCCATAAAAATTGGTTCGCCACTGAGACCAAAGAGTACACTGGGGCGAAACGTCAATAATAAGCGAATTCGCTATCACTTACAATTTCGCCACCTTTAACAAACGCTTTTACTCAGTGTTCTCTGTGGACTCTGTGGCTATCTATGGTATTATCCGATTTTTATGAGCGATTTCTCTCTGGATCTCCAGGACACCGCCACGGCATTTGCGGATAAATCCGATTCGCAGCTAAAAGAAAAACACCGGCTCTTTAAGATGCTCAATTCGCCGTTTCTCAACTCTATTGGGACAGCGGCTACGCGGTTTGCTCTAACTATCGGCCTGCCGGTCGAGGGGCTGATAAAATCGACGATATTTGAGCAATTTTGTGGCGGTGAAACGATCGAGGAATGTGAGTCGACCATCGACACGCTAGGACGTTCACACATTGGCACGATCCTTGACTATTCTGTCGAAGGCAAAGCAACCGAAGAGGATTTTGAGCAAACAAAGGCCGAGATCATTCGCACAATAGACCGTGCTAAAAGCGACCCCAACATACCGTTTGCAGTTTTCAAAGTAACCGGCATCGCTCCGCTTGGCACTCTCGAACGCCTCAGCAGTAAAAAGAAACTTGACGCCAAAAGCCAGGCGAAGTGCGAACGCATTCACAATCGTGTCGCCGAAATATGTGAATATGCCTATTCGGTCGATCAGCCTGTTTTTATTGACGCTGAGGAATCGTGGATTCAGGACGCGATCGATCGGCTTGCTGTTGAGATGATGGAGCGGTTTAACCGCGAACGGGCGATCATATACAACACCATCCAGCTTTACCGCACCGATCGGCTCCAATATCTGAAAGACTCACGCCGACAGTCCAAATCGGACGGATATATTTACGCCGTTAAGCTGGTTCGCGGGGCCTATATGGAAAAGGAACGCGAACGGGCCGCCGAGATGGATTATCCATCACCGATCCATGCCACCAAAGCCGATACCGATGCCGATTACGACGCGGCGATAGATTATTGCTTGCGGCATCACAAGGATATGGCCTTTGTCGCCGCCACCCACAACGAAGCAAGCACAAAAGCGCTTTCGGAAAAAATGCGCGAATACGGCATCCCTTCGAATCACCAAAATATTTTTTATTCGCAGCTTTACGGCATGGGCGACAATATTTCGTATGTATTAGCTAAAGCGGGATACAACGTCTCGAAATACGTCCCGTATGGTCCAGTCGGAGACGCCGTGCCGTATCTTATACGTCGGGCCGAAGAAAACTCGTCCGCGGCCGGCCACGTCAGCCGCGAACTCGAAATGATAGGGAAAGAGCTGAAGCGACGAAAGCTTTAGGGAACCCAGAAGACAACCGGATCGAATTGGATATTGTTAGATTCTGACAACTGACCACCGACCACTGCCTATGTTTTGTCCAAAATGCGGAAAAGCCGACCAATCTGCCGAAACCTATTGTCGGCAATGCGGTACGTTTTTACCCGATCTCTCGAAACCGGCAAAACGCGAGACACCGCCCGAGGAAAATATCAAGGTCAACACGGTCCTATCGATGATGACGGTAATCGTCAGTTTTACGCTGGCGATATTGCTGTATATCTTTTTAGGGTTTCGCGAAAACACCCATCCGATGATCTACGCAACGGCCGGTCTGCTGATTGCTATGGGCGGCTGGCATATCCAAACTTTCATTAGGACCCGAAGATTAAAAAGACAATGGAAAAGACGTGTTGGTCAAATCGAAAATGAGCAGACCGCTGTCGGGTCGGCACCAACCGACAAACAACTCGAAATGCCCGATTTTGAGAATATAGTTCCGGCTAGCGTTACAGACCGCACGACAAAGCATCTCTCTGAAAAGCCGCGTTCATCGCAGTCCTAACAAAAGACGTACAGACTTATCTGACACCTCACGGCTCAGATCATTTCGCCATCGAATCAAAGGATCCATCTCTTCGTCGGTAAGAGGGATATTTGCGATCTTCGCGACCTGCGTGCTCTCGAACGCCCGGGTCGTAAG
>JBEBGA010000064.1:0-11253 GCA_040081695.1 Pyrinomonadaceae bacterium | reverse complement strand
GGTGGTTCTGAACCTCGCGGCCATGTTCGTTATCACGGACTTCGAGCAGCATTTCGATGCCAACACGCCCAAGCGGAGCAAGCCACATTGCCCGACGGTGGAATACCTCGATCACGTTCGCCCGCGTCTCGGCAACATGATTTAAGAGTGTCGCAAGCATTCCCGGACGATCCAAAACAAGCAATTTGAGCATTATGTAGCGGCCTTGACGCACGAGAACCTGTTCGAGCACGCGGGCAAGCAAATTAGGATCAATGTTACCGCCGCAGAGCACGGCGCAGACGGTATCATCCGGCCTGACGGGTATCTTTTTGGCCAATAAGGCGGCGAGCCCTGCTCCGCCCGCGCCCTCGACAACGAGACGGTTATTCTGCACGCAAAAGAATATCGCGCGGGCGATCTCTTCTTCGCTGACCTCGACGACTTCATCAACCAGATCCTGAATGATCGGAAACGTTAGTTCACCGGGGCTTTTTACCGCGATCCCGTCGGCGATGGTCTGTCCGGGCTCGGCATATACGGGATGTCCGGCCTTTAGCGATGGATTGACCCAAGCAACATTTTCCGCCTGAACCCCGATCACACGGGCATTGGGCTTAAGACTTTTAACAGCCGTCGCTATACCCGAGATGAGGCCGCCGCCGCCGATCGGTACAACGACCGTAGAGAGTTCCGGCAGAGCCTCGACCATCTCAAGCCCGATAGTTCCCTGGCCGGCTATCACTAATTCGTCATCAAATGCGTGAACGTATGTGTAACCTTCTTTCTCCTGTAGCTCACGCGAATACGCGACTGCTTCGTCAAAAGTCGCACCGTGCAGAACGACCTCGCCGCCGAACCCTCGTGTCGCATTGATCTTTGTCAGCGGAGCGATCTCAGGCAGAACAATGGTTGATCTGATGCCGTTAAGCGTAGCCGCGAGAGCGACGCCCTGGGCATGATTACCAGCCGAGGCCGCAACTACCCCACGTCTTTTTTCCTCCTCCGTAAGCTGCGAGATCTTGTTGTATGCACCGCGTATTTTGAACGACCCGCTTTTTTGTAGGCATTCCGCTTTAAGATGCGCGTTTGCCCCAATCTCGCGCCCGAGCCGTGCGTCAGCGATCATCGGCGTCGGAGTAATTATGCCGTCGAGAAGTGTTCGCGCGGCTTCGATGTCGGAAAGTTTGACTGTCATAACTTGTCGGAATTATAGCAAAGATGTCGGAAATGAGATATATTTGCATTGAACGAATACACGGAGGTCTTATGCCTGAAGCTATTGGTCTTGGAGCTATTTTTCTCGCCTTTTTGGGTATTGCACTGCTTGTTATCGCATACAAAACGATCAAGATCGTGCCGCAATCGAGCGTACTGCTCATTGAACGTCTTGGACGTTTTCACCGCGTTGCGGCCAGCGGCTTGAACATAATTGTGCCCTTTTTCGAGGCTCCGCGAGCCGTCTATTGGTCGGGGACAAGACCCGGCCTTACATCGATCGATCTTCGCGAACAATTTATCGACATGCCGCCGCAGCCCGTTATCACTCGCGATAATGTGACGATCAACGTCGATTCTGTTGTCTATTGGCAAATAACTGAGCCAAGCAAGGCTGTGTACGAAGTTGCTGATCTGGTTGGGGCGATCGTTCAATTAACGATCACGGGTATGCGTTCGGTGATGGGTGAAATGGATCTTGACCATACACTTTCAAATCGTGATCAGATCAATGGAAAACTGCGGATGATCCTTGACGAGGCGACCGACAAATGGGGCGTCAAAGTGACCCGAGTCGATGTTAAGAACATCAACCCGCCTGAGGACGTTCGTATCACGATGGAAAAACAGATGACAGCCGAGCGTAATCGACGTGCATTGATATTACAGGCCGAAGGTGACAAACAGGCTGCGATTACGCGTGCTGAGGGTGAAAAGCAGGCGGCCGTTACTCGATCTGAGGGCAACAAACAGTCTGCTATCCTCGATGCTGAGGGAGCCTCACAAGCGCGGCTTGTCAACGCAAACGCCGAGGCACAAGCGATCGCGCAGATCGCGAGTGCTATTGGCGATCGCGGCCAAACTGCCCAATATTTGATCACCCAAAGATACGTCGATTCGATGCGTGATATGGCACGGACGCAGAACTCTAAGGTGATATTTATGCCGATGGAAACCAGCGGCGTGATGGCAAGTGTAGGTGCGTTCAAGGAGATATTCGCGGCGACGGGCGAAACGCCGGACGAGGCTCCCAAAGCCCCGCGTTCGCCGAGAGAACTAGAGAAATAGGAGTAAATAAGAAGTTTTTATCAACCATCACGGGACTGAAGCCGATGCGGCCTCCGCCAAAACCGTGCTTGATTTTAAGATGCGTGACATCGACGGCAAGGACGTCAAGCTGAAGAAGTACAAAGGCCAAGTCCTGCTCGTCGTGAATGTCGCGAGCAAATGCGGATACACTCCGCAGTACGAGGCTCTACAATCGACATATCTCAAATACAAGGATCAGGGTTTTACCACCCTTGCTTTCCCGGCAAATAATTTTGGCGGACAGGAACCCGGTACGGCGACCGAGATCAAAGAGTTTTGCGAGTCGAAATATAAGGTAACATTCCCGATGTTCGCCAAGATCTCGGTAAAAGGCGAGGATCAGGATCCGCTTTACGCCTTTTTAACGAAACCGGAGACCAATCCTCAATTTGCTGGCGATATCAAGTGGAATTTCAGTAAATTTCTCATCGACCGCAAAGGAAATGTCGTAGCCCGCTTTGAGCCCAAGGTGAAACCCGACAGCCCAGAGGTTACTGCGGCGATCGAAAAGTATATAGCAACGAAATAAAATATTGCTTTGAGTCCCGCCTTTTGACGGTGTTTCCTGTTCAGGAGGCCGGCTAAAGCCGGGACTCCGAGCGCATGTTCACAAATGAAAAAGATCCTTGGTATTACTTTCTCTCTTCTGGTTTCGGCTCTGATCGCCGCCTGCGGCGTCTCATATTGGGTCTATAGCTCGGTCAATAATCAGCGAGAGCACTCCAAAGCCAACGAATACATCAAGATCGAAAAAGGTTCGACACCGCCTCAGATCATTGCCAAGCTTGCCGCAGATGGCATTATTTCAAGCGAAACGGCTACGTTGACGTACCTGCGTTTTTTAGGCGATGGCAGTAAATTACAAGCGGGCGAATTTCAGTTCCCGTCGCCCGTATCGACGCTGCAAGTGTTGAAAATACTGGAGAAAGGTGAGGATCGCACGATCAAACTCACGATCCCTGAGGGCTTTACACGGTTTGATATTGCAAGGCGTATCGCAGAAAAATTCCCGCAAACACCACCAACTGACGACAAGGCGATCCTCACACTGATGGATGACGTGGCACTCATCCGCGATATTTCCCCAACTGCACCCAACCTCGAGGGTTATATGTACCCAAGCACATATAGCGTTGCGCGTGACGCAAAGCCGCAAGATATTATCAAAATGATGGTAGAACAGTTTCGCAAATTCTGGAAACCGGAATGGACACAGCAAGCTAAAACGCTTGGACGCACTCCACAAGAGATCGTGACCATCGCCTCACTGATCGAAACTGAAACGAGCGTTGAGAGCGAACGACCGATCGTCGCCGGAGTGATCAATAACCGCTTATCAAAAAATATACCTCTTGGGATCGACCAGACAAATGTCTATATTGCCAAGATGCTAGGCAAATGGGATGGCACCATCCACAAAAGCGATCTTGAAGTCGACTCGCCGTACAATACGCGTATTAAAACCGGCATCCCGCCGGGGCCGATCTCATCTGTCAGCGAAAGCTCGATCAGGGCCGCGTTAAACCCGCAGCCAAATGACTATATTTTCTATGTCCGCAATGTCGATGCCAATGACGGTTCGCATTGGTTCTACGCCTCGGCAGCCGAGTTTGAAAAAGGCAAAGCAAAGTATCAGCAGTGGCTTGAGAAAGAACGACAGCAAAAGCGTGAAGGCAATGTAAACCAATGATCAAGCTCCTAGCCCTCGATCTTGACGGCACAACGCTAAATTCATTGGGCGAAATACCGGACGCTAACCGCCAGGCTATTCGTGCCGCCGAGGAGCGTGGCGTGCTAGTGACTATAGCCACAGGACGCCGTTTTCGGGATGCACAGCCACTTGGAATCGATCTTGGACTAAACGCCCCACTAATAACGCACAACGGAGCCCTAATTAAATACGCGGATTCAGAAGAAACTGTCGCGGGTAACTTGTTGACAACTGAAACAAGTCTTGAGGCAGTTCGTGTTGGCAAAGATTTTGGCGGTGATGCCTTGGTAAGTGTCGACCCTAACGGGCAAGGAATGCTGCTATACGACCGTGTTTCGGATGACAACCTGCCGCTAAAAAAATATTTACGCTGGTCCGAGGATCTGCACGGCGGCGAAGCCGGACGTCAGGGCGTGGAACACGTCGAGAGCCTGGAGGATGTAATTCCGACAAATGAGATCGTGCACATTTCGTTTTCGGGTACCTGTGACGCGATGGCCGCGATGATGTCGGTGCTGGGACGCGAGCTCGGCAATACCGTCACGCTATTGCCAACGATATATCCGCAATGGGACTTTACCCTTATTGATATTTTGCCGCCGGACGCTTCGAAAGGATACGGCGTGGCAAAACTAGCTGAGCTAAATGGCTTGTCGTCAGAGAATGTGATGGTTATCGGCGATAATTTTAACGATCTCGAAATGCTCGAATATGCCGGAACGCCGGTCGTAATGGGAAACGCCGCCCCCAAGTTGCTTGAGCGGCCCGAATTTTATACAACATTAAGTAATGATGATGGCGGTGTTGCTACCGCTATCGAACGTTTTATTTTGATTTAGGAGAATATAGTGGGAAACAGAATTGCAGTTTTAGAAACAAACAAGGGTACGATCAAATTCGAGCTTTTAGAGGCTGACGCACCCAAAACAACCGAAAATTTCCGTCTTTTAGCGGGTAAGAATTATTACGATGGCGTGATATTTCACCGTGTCATACCAAATTTTATGATCCAGGGCGGTGATCCACTTGGTGAAGGATACGGCGGCGAATCTGCATGGGGCGGTAAATTCGACGACGAGATCAACCGCAGCAGCGAGCTTTATGCGGGAATGTACGATAAGGGTACCGTCGCAATGGCGAACTCAGGACCGAACACTAACGGCTCGCAGTTTTTCATCATGCACGTCGATTACCCTCTACCGCCGAGCTACTCGAAATTTGGCAAGGTCATCGAGGGCCAGGATGTCGTTGACGCCATCGCCAATGTCCCGAGAAGCGGCAGCGACAAACCGCATGACCCAGTCGTGATGAACAAAGTCTATATTGACGAAGCGTAAATGCGAGCCGTCGTCCAACGTGTATTGCGAGCTTCTGTAAAGGTTGATGGTGAGATAGTCGGTCAGATCGGACGGGGGCTCTTGGTTTTACTCGGCATGACGCACGCGGATGAACAGCGTGATGCGGACTACCTCGTTGATAAGATCATTAACTTGCGGATCTTTGACGACGCCGACGGCAAGATGAATCTGTCGCTCATTGACACGCTCGGCGGGATGCTCGTCGTATCGCAGTTTACACTTTACGGAGACACGCGTGGCGGACGACGTCCGTCGTTTGTTGCCGCAGCACCCGGGTCTGAAGCGCTGGCTCTTTACGAATCATTCGTAACAAAGGCATCTGAGGTTGTGCCAAATATAGCAACGGGCAGATTCGGTGCGATGATGGCTGTAGAGCTATTAAATGATGGGCCGGTAACAATGATCCTAGACAGTGAAAAGACCATTTAGTATGAAATATTTATCCTTTCCTTTGGTAGTTTTCCTTTTGTTCGCGGCTTTATCATGCGGCGGCAGTAAAAATTCGAATACCCGATCAGGTGCTAACGCTGAGGTCAAGAAGGGTGTAGCTCCGGTAGCGGATGCTGAGATCGCCGTTATCGAGATGGAAAATTCTGCCGCATACGGCACTATCAAGATCGAGCTTTATTCGAACATCGCACCTAAGATGGTCGCAAGATTTAAGGAGCTTGCAAAAGAGGGTGTGTATAACGGCGTTACCTGGCACCGCATAAATGATTCTGTAATACAGAGCGGCGACCCGCTTTCCAAGAATGAAAATCCCGCGGATGACGGTACGGGTAAATCTACCAAGCCAAACGTCGAGGCCGAGTTTTCTGATCTAAAATATGACACAGGTATCGTTGGAGCGGCTCGTGGAACTGATAATAACTCCGCAAATTCGCAGTTTTTCATAACCCTGAAACGGGAGACCGGATTCGACAACCGTTATACGATCTTTGGAAAAGTCATCGACGGAATGAATAATGTCCGCACTCTCTCAGGTGTCCAACCGAAAGAGGGTGAACGACCCGTCGAACCGCTTCGTATCAAGAGCATTTCGATCGTCCCGCGCTAAATTAGTTGGATTAAGCTCGCGTAGCGCAGTTGGTCATATTAGATTAGTGCTTCACGACGAAACTAACTGAATAGAGATAAACTTAAGCTCGCGTAGCTCAGTTGGATAGAGTGCTTCCCTCCGAAGGAAGAGGTCGCAGGTTCGAATCCCGCCGCGAGTACCAAATAGAAGAGGGCATCTATATCAATAGATGCCCTCTTATCTTGCTATTGGCAAGTAAATTATTCCCTTACCTTCAACATCGGGTCTCCAAACAATATCCACGTTGTCATAACATCGGAATACGCAGGCGTCTGTGCCTTGGCATCGATCACGAGGTCACCCATTCGCTTGATGTTACCGATCCCTACTTGTTGGAAAAACTGCCTACCCATAAGCATTTGCACATCTGCCGTAGTCTTGCCGGACGATGCCCACGAAGCAGGGCCGCCGCCAACTGAGGACTTCACCAGTAATTCGGCGATCGAATCTTCAATGACCGGACGCGGCTGAGTGAAAAACCCGTTCAAACAAGTGAGCATTGTAAATACCGCCAATCCATTCGAGTTGGTCAATTGCGGCACTGAGGCATTGCTCAAAAAATTAGCATCCCACGTGCTCTGAGCCCCATGACCAGAGTAATTAACGATATATTTGCCATTCGGAGCATTTATCGCATTAACTAAATTATTGAGAGCCTGCGGATCCGTTGTCATTGGGTCCTCGGGAGGTAACAGGCCTCTCGGGACATAAGTTTTCGGAACTGCACCCGGTAACTGGTTAGCCAGATCTTCGCTCATGACACCAAATTGATATCCATTTGGTTTGTCATAAGCGAAGAGTACGCCGCGACTCATTGATTGCATAGCGGGTGTTTCAAATGCAGTCGTTTTATTAAATATAGTAGTAATTTCTGAAACAGACCTTGCGGCTACACGGCCTATCGCCATATCAGCAAGCCCGTCGGCATTAAAATCCGCCAACAAGTCGTCCGAAGGCACCTCGTTGTAGATAGTATTGATTATCCTAGTCGGAACATGATTAAAGCTGCCGTATAACTTAAAGTTTTTGGGGTCATAACTCGCATCCCCGATCAAGAGAACATATTTCTTGCCAGCAACCTGGCTAGTCCAGTCTTGATAAACATGCTGTAAGAAGCTATGAACGGCATCACTACTCGATACTCCGTAGCTGTATTCGTCAAAAATATCAGCGACATCAACGACCTCGACGTTAAAGCTGCCACCGGCTGCACTACGGCGGTAATCTGCCCATGTGTTCGAAGCCGCCATAAAATCAGCCGGCGAATGAGAAATGATAACTAGATCTGCATTTCTGACCGTTGACGACAAATTTGTTGGATTATTGATCGTAACCGATGGCGACTGGAGTAGTCCGGAATCTTCGACAGCAAAGATCGGTTGCAACCGTTGGCGGGTTGCGGGGTACTGAACACTATACGAGCCTGGCCCAACTTGCTGCACGGTGGATCCAATTAGCTGGGTCGGCGAACCATCAGTTCCGATGTTAAATATCCTGACAGATGCCGACGAAAAACCCGATAAAGTCATGGTTTTTGTTGGGGCTCCTGTGAACAGAAGTGTATTTGACTCAGCGATATAGCCCCTATTGTACTGCAGCCGGATCGAATCAAAATAACTTATGTCCCCGCCGCCATTTAGCGACGTTAGTTGAAAAGTATTATTTCCTTCTACTAACAGATTTGTCGGGACTGAAAACTGAGCGGAATAATTCTGTCGCGGAAAAGCGGCATTTGCAATACCGATCTCGGTGCCATTTAGCACAACACGAACCGAAGGAGTCACACTCGCAGAATACCCCTGCATCTTTAGATTAACGGTAAATGTAGGAACACTAAAATCAACACCAGTGAGAGCGACGACCACATTTTTGGGAGAGTTTATAACTGCATTGCCCCAAAAATTTTCTTCATCGCCGTTTAGGATCGAGCTGTCATAAGTAACACGTTCTCGTTTTGACGTTACTGCAGAGTAGCTTGGTGACGCTCCGGTGATATCTACCCGTTTGATGCGTTGACTGGGTATCCTTTTACCGGTATTGACCGCATCAACTATCAGATAGTAGATCGCAGTATCGCTCTCTTGCGTCTCGATAGCTTTGCCGTAAAAATCCATATAAACACCGATGCCGTCTGCGCCGATAATCATAGATTGCTCAATGCCATCACGATAAAGACGCCAATTGGCAGTGTTGCCCGTAGTGAAGATATTTGTGGCCGCCTGAAGTTCCGATATTCGAACACGGTAAAACCCGTCTTTTTTAACTGCTATCTTTGCGCCGGTTTGAGCGACGACTGCTCTATGCACCGAAAGATTTGCGGATTCTGTAAGGGACGGAGAGTTTGCATTATCCTTGGTAGGTTTTGCCGTGGTTTCAGGCGTCAAGTCAAATGGTGTCGTCCTCAGATCGCCGTTGTTGGAAAGAGTTACCTTTACGAGATCTTCCTTTGCCATACTGGCAACCGCTCCGATGTCCGCCGTATAAGACGCAGTAATGGTCATCGACTGGAGCCGCCGACCATCAGGGCCGATCGCCTGTATCACATAGGTCGAACCAAGCGTTCCCCCAACATCGAAAAACTCATATTTACCACCGTATAGAACCTCTTTACCGATCTTTGCCATCGAACCGGTGATCAGATTTTCGCTGGCCTGAACAAAACTGCGTCTGCCATAACGATAAACCAAAAAACCCAAATTCCCGGTTTCCGATGCCATCTGCCAGCGGATATACGATCCGCCGCCATCCGTAAAGGCTTCGACATTCTCAAATTGGGCGAATTCTTTTGACGGAATGACACGCGGTCTTGTTACCGGATCTCTATCCGCCGGACCTTTTCCCCTGGTCTCAAATGTTGTCGCGGATTTGCGCTGAGGGGTTCTTTGGCCAAAAGCCGGAAAAATAGCCGAAAGTGTAAGCGTTATCAGTAAAAAAGCTGCTGAGGTAGTCTTCATTCGAATCTCCAGTCCAAAGCCGGAAGAGGGTCGGCGCAAAATATCCAATGTAACAGGTGTAATCTATCACCGTTTGCCCTGTTTTTCAACAAGTTTTTAAGACAAACAGTTACTTTTTTCCGTATAAAAGATTTCGCCAATCGCGGACTTTTAGATTCAAGATCTCAAAAATCTTATCCAGCGATCAATTGTCTCAGTACGAACGGTAAAATCCCGCCGTTTTTGTAATATTCGATCTCGATCGGCGTATCGATCCGCAATGTTAATGAGATGTCACGAGTCTCACCTTCGTTGTTTGTCACACGTAAAGTTACATCCTGCAGCGGCCTGACATTGCCGTTTTCGAGGCCGACAAGGTCATATGTCTCTGTGCCGTCGAGTCCGAGCGACACAGAGCTCTGGCCATCTTTGAATTGCAGCGGCAATACGCCCATGCCGACCAGATTTGAGCGGTGAATGCGTTCAAAAGACTCAACTACAACAGCCTTTACGCCCATAAGAGCAGTTCCCTTTGCGGCCCAGTCACGCGAGCTGCCGGTGCCATATTCTTTTCCGGCAAAGATAACGAGCGGCACTTTCTCAATGTCGTACTGCATTGCGGCATCATAGATCGTCATTTCGTCGCCGTCGGGCTGATGCTTGGTATAGCCGCCCTCGGTCGGCGTAACCATAGTATTTTTAATGCGGACATTTGCGAACGTACCACGCAGCATCACACGGTCATTACCGCGGCGTGAACCGTATGAGTTAAAGTCCGCCGGACTAACACCAAGCTCCTGTAAATACTTGCCGGCAGGCGAATTCGCCTTGATCGCACCGGCGGGAGAAATATGGTCCGTTGTTACCGAGTCGCCGAAAACTGCGAGTGCTCTAGCACCGTGGATATCGCTAAAGCTGCCGGTTTCCATTGAAAAATTCTCGAAGAAAGGCGGTTCCTGAATGTACGTCGAATCTGCATCCCATTCGTAGATCTTGCCCGTGCTCGACTCGATGTCATTCCATAAAGGGTTTTGCTCGGCAAATTGCGAGTAGAGACGCTGGTAGGTTTCAGGATCAAAGGCGGCCGACAACACTTCGCGAACCTCGTCAAGCGAAGCCCAAATGTCTTTTAGAAAAACGTCGTTGCCATCGCGGTCCTGACCGATCGGGTGGAGATAGACATCCTTAACAACAGTCCCGGCAAGTGCGTAGGCAACGACGAGCGGCGGCGACATTAGGAAATTCGCCTTGATGTTTTGATGGACGCGAGCCTCGAAATTACGATTTCCTGACAAAACTGATGCGGCGACGATATCGTGCTCGACAACCTCTTCTTCGATAGCCGGATCAAGTGGCCCGGAGTTGCCGATACATGTCGTGCATCCGTAGCCGACCAGTTCAAAGCCAACCGCGTCAAGATGCTCCTGCAAGCCAGTTTTATTAAGATATTCGGTAACTACACGTGAGCCTGGTGCTAATGACGTCTTAACATACGGCGGAACCTTCATTCCTAGAGCATTGGCCTTTTTGGCAACAATTCCGGCGGCGATCATTACTGCGGGGTTTGATGTGTTCGTGCATGAAGTGATCGCGGCGATCAGCACGTCGCCGTTGCCGATGGCTGTGTTTATAACGGGACTGTCTTCATCGGAAAACTCCACGCGGCTCGGTGTCGGACGATTATTCATCATCTCGACCTCGGTCGTCACGTTTGTGTTATCCGGTGAAACTGTGCCGTGAATGGATTCCGGAGCAGATTTTTGGCTTTGTTCGCCGCCGCCCTCGACAATGCTTTCGTGACTTTCGCCCATCGCGACCGGATAGCGTTTTTCTAGATCCTCGAGGTCCTTACCATATCCGCCGTCCGCCGCCGATTTTGTAAACAGC
>JBEBGA010000358.1:0-3018 GCA_040081695.1 Pyrinomonadaceae bacterium | reverse complement strand
ACTGGACGACCCGAGGATCGAGACGACAACCGTTACCGAGGTCGTCGTATCGGAAGATCTGAGAGATGCAAAAGTGTTCGTTCTCGTTCATGGAAGTGACGAGGATATTAACAAAGCTCTAAAAGCGCTCAGCAGCGCATCGACCTTTGTCAGGCAGCAGGTGGCGATGAATCTATCGCTCCGCTATGCGCCGCATTTACATTTTGTCCGCGATACCGCCGAAGAAAATGCTTCGCGTATCAACGCGATCCTGAGCGATCTAACGCTCAAGGGAGAATTTGAAAAGGAAGTAACAGGTGACGAGTGACAGGTGACAGGTGAAGGAGAGGTCTTTGGATCAACCCGTTACTGTTTACCTGTTACCGGTCACTTTCTAAATTGTGTTAAGCCAAGTAGTAGAGTTAATTGAAACCAAACATTCGTTTGGAATTACAACCCACATTAAGCCTGATGGTGATGGCGTCGGTTCGTCTTTGGGATTGTGCTGGCTGCTTCGCAGTCTGGGCAAAGAGGCTGATGTCATGGTTCGCGGCGACGTGCCGCCTGCGTATCAAAGTCTTCCCGGTGCTAGCGAGATACTTGATGTTAGCTCGGTCAACGGCAAGTACGATGCGATCTTTGTGATCGAGTGCTCAGACATAGATCGGCCCGGCCTCGACGGACTTGATAAGCAATTTACCGTCAACATAGACCACCACGCGACCAGCGAACATTTTGGGACGATCAACTGGATCGATTCGACCGCATCGGCTGTGGGCGAGATGATCTACAATCTCTGCAAAGCGATCGGCGGCCGCATTACAAAAGAGATCGCCGAGTGCGTCTATATGGCGCTCGTCACAGATACAGGTTCGTTCCACTTTTCAAACACATCCGACCGCACACTCAAGGTCGCATCGGAGCTTGTAAAAGCCGGTGCAAAACCCGCCAAGATCGGCGAGGCCGTCTATAACAATTACCCATGGTCGCGTATCGAATTGATGCGTCAAGTATTGGGAACCGTCAAACGTGACGCCTCGGGACGCATCGCCACACTACGGCAGACTATCGAAATGCATGATCGCGCGGATGCCATTGACGGTGATAATAACGGCTTTGTAAATATCCCGCTCGCTGCAAAAGACGTGCTTGCGGCCGTCTATATGCGTGAGATCGAGCCTGGGAAATACCGTTGCAGTCTTCGCTCAAAAGGGGATATCAACGTTGCCAAAGTCGCCGAAAAATTTGGCGGCGGCGGGCATAAAAATGCTTCGGGCCTAGGCATCGAAGGCGACTGGGACGAAAAAGAAGCCGAGATTGTCGCGGCACTCGCCGAAGCGATCGAGCGTGCGTAGGCCGCCTGAAGGCAGGACTCCAAACGAATGGCAGAGAAACGCTACAAATGGCGGCGTGACGATTACCGCGAAAAGACCAAAGGGCTGCTGATGCTCAACACCGGTGACGGCAAGGGCAAAACGACAGCGGCAATCGGTCTAATGGTCAGAGCCGCAGGCCGCGAGTTGAAATGCTGCATGATACAGTTCATGAAAGCCAAAGGCGACCGCTACGGCGAGCACGAATCGTTCGACAAACTCGGCATCGAAGTCCACACAATGGGCGACGGCTTTACCTGGGACACCAACGACAAAACCCAAGACATCAAAACCAGCGAAGAAACGTGGGCACTCTGCGTCGACAAAATGCGCAATGGCGACTACGATATGCTCGTATTCGACGAGCTGCTCTATGTTCTAAGCTACGGCTTTCTCCACATCGACGCGGTCATTGCTGAGATCCGCTCGATCCGAGAAAGACAGCCGCATCTGCATCTGGTGCTGACTGGCAGAAATGTCGAAGACGCACTTGCCAAGATGATCGACGAAGCTGACCTTGTAACTGAAATGCGTGAGATAAAACATCCTTTTAACGCAGGTATCTTTGCCCAGCAGGGAATTGAATTTTAATGAAAACGCCCGTAGACAAACGAAAAGCATCAGGCATCGCTGACTATGTTGCGTTGGCGTTGACGACGTGGGGTGTCGGCTATTTGCCGTTGATGCCGGGAACGTTTGGTTCGATGGTTGGCGTCGCGATATATGTTGGCATTGTCTGGCTTGATGTTCTTGCAGGCGTTCGGTTTTTTACAGCAGGATTTACTCCGGAACAGGTCAATGCTCTAGTTTGGGCGTCAAACTCGATACTGCTTGTCATCCTCATCATTGTCGGCATCTGGGCCTCTGGCAGGACGATCCCCATTCTTGGAAATTCCGACCCGAGCGAGGCGGTCGTTGACGAGGTGATGGGGCAACTCGTCACACTGCTATTCATACCGCAGGGAGCAGGCTGGGTATACGTCCTCGCAGGCTTTGGCCTGTTTCGCTTGTTCGATATTTGGAAACCGTATCCGATAGATAGTCTGCAGGATCTGCCCGGCGGCGTTGGCGTTTGTGCTGACGATCTGGTGGCCGGAGTTTATGCGGGAATGTGCCTGTCGATCGCGTATGCGATCACGATATTGATATGATCTATCACGTTTTACCTGGCGATGCTCAGGTCGAGGAATTCAAAAAAACAGGTATTGAGGGCGAATTGATCGTCTGCCGCGAGGTTTTTGTTTCCGGGCCGATCGACGCTGAAACGGCGGAGGAGTTTTGGGATGAGCGGGCAAAATTTATCCTTGCCGAGTACGGAGAGGACGAGATCGTCTATCACGAAACCGTCGCTGACGAGCTGACAAAACTTGCCGACGTGAATGAAGACGATGAGGTTGACCTCTGGTTCGAGTATGAGCTGTTTTGCAGTGTAAATATGTGGTGCTGTCTGTCGCTGCTAAAAGCTACCGGTGCGACAGTTTACCGTGTCGAGCCGATCGGGCTTAAGGAAGAGAACCGTTGGAATGGTTTTGGCAAGTTTGTGGCTGACGATCTGAAAGCTTGTTTCGAGATGCGGACCAAATTTAGTGCCCAGGATGTCGCTCTCGGAGCAGACCTTTGGCAAGCATATCGCCTAAAGAAATTCACAGAATTAAAAGAACTTGCA
>JBEBGA010000357.1:0-3021 GCA_040081695.1 Pyrinomonadaceae bacterium | reverse complement strand
AAAGGCTATCGTGGAACGAAATCAAAGCTGTATCGCTCGGCCAAAGAGTCGGTCGAACGCGCACTTAACTTTGCCTACACCGGCAGAAAGCTGAAAAAGCGCGATTTTCGCAAACTGTGGATCGTCCGTATCAACGCGGCTTGCCGTCTTAACGACATCAAGTATTCGCAGTTCATACACGGCCTGAGCCTTGCCGAGATCGAATTGGACCGCAAAGTCCTTGCCGATATGGCGGTAAAACAGCCTGAAACATTTGCATCGATCGTCGGTCAGGCAAAAGATGCGATCGGCAAGAAAGCACAAGCGTCAGCTTAAATATTTCGGAGTTTTGCGACGAGTCTATGTCTGAATACACAGGACAAGTCGAGACGATCCGCGAGGCGTTCGAGCAAGAGTTCGGACGCTTTGCTGATTTGAGCGTGGATGGTATCGCCGTCAGCGACGCCGAAGCCCTCTTGCGCAATCTCGGCGAGCTAAAGATCAAGCATTCAGGTAAAAAATCACCGATCTCAGGTGCAATGAACCTGGTCGGCAAAGTTGCGCCTGACGAACGTGCTGGCTTTGGTCAATTTGTGCAGTCTGTCCAGAAAGATATTGCCGCAAAGATCGATGCTATTGAAACCACTCTCAACGAGATCATCACAAACGCAAAGATCGAAAGCGAGCGTCTGGATGTAACACTACCCGGTCGCCGGCCGCGAACGGGGCATCTGCATCCGATCACCATTTTGCGGCAAAAGATCGAAGATATTTTTGTCTCGATGGGCTACGCCATCGAAGACGATCGCGAGATCGAGACGGATCATTATAATTTTGAAGCCCTGAATATCCCTGAGGGACATCCCGCCCGCGAATCTCAGGATACGTTTTACACGACGAAGGGGTTTGCCTTGCGTTCGCAGACCTCGACGGTCCAGATACGTGCAATGGAACGCCGCGGTGTGCCGCTTCGCATCCTCGCCCCGGGCAAAGTGTTTCGGCGCGATACGCCTGATATGACGCATACGCCGATGTTTCACCAGCTAGAGGGCTTATGCGTCGATAAAGGCATCACAATGGCCCATCTGAAAGGAACCGTAACCGAATGGCTAAAAAGAATGTACGGCCCGGACACGATCACGCGATTTCGGCCAAGCTACTTCCCTTTTACCGAGCCATCTGCGGAGTTTGATTTTTCGTGTTTCAAATGTCACGGCACGGGCAAAATCGAAGGCGACCGCTGCCGTCCGTGCAAAGGCTCCGGCTGGATCGAGCTAGGTGGTTCCGGCATGGTTCATCCTAATGTTCTGAGAGCAGTCGGTGTCGATCCGGCCGTCTATTCGGGCTTTGCGTTCGGCTTTGGGCTGGAACGAATGACCGCGCTAATGTACTCGATAGACGATATCAGACATATGTTCGAGAATGACGTGCGGTTTCTTGAGCAGTTCAAATAGCTCTCCGATAGTTGTTATGAACATCAGCTACAACTGGCTAAAAGATTTGATCAATACCAATATGACTGCGGACGAGGTCGCGGTGCAACTTACCCGCGTCGGACTCGCGGTTGAGGGGATTCATCCGCACGGGGATGACCTTGTCCTCGATATCGATCTGACCTCGAACCGTCCTGACTGTTTGTCGCATTTAGGTGTAGCACGTGAGATCCGGGCGATTACGAATTCAGAATTACGAATCAGGAATTCTGAAAACCACACACCTAAAACCCATGCCCAAACGTTAGCTACGATTCAGGACCCAGAGCTTTGCAACCGCTTTACTGCCCGGGTAGTACGCAATGTAAAGATCGGACCGTCGCCTCAATGGCTTGTTGACCGTCTCGAGGCCATTGGCGAGCGTTCGATCAATAATGTGGCGGACATTACCAATTATGTAATGCATGAGCTAGGGCAGCCGATGCACTCATTTGACCTCGATAAGTTAAGCGGCGGCCGTATTGTGGTCCGCAAAGCCATTCCTGGTGAGAAGATCACTACCCTCGACGAGGTTGACCGCGTACTCGCCGAGACGATGCTTGCGATCTGTGACGCAGAAAAACCGGTCGCTATTGGCGGCATTATGGGTGGTTTGGACTCGAGTATTACTGATTCCACGGTTAATGTGCTACTTGAGGTCGCATACTTTAAACGTGAGAATATCAGGGCGACGTCAAGAAAGTTGGGGCTCGCTACCGAAGCAAGCTACCGCTTTGAGCGCGGTGTCGATATCGAAAACCTTATTGCCGCGTCGAACCGTGCCACCCAATTGATCTGCGAACTTGCCGGCGGTGAAGCTGACGATCTTGTCGATGTATATCCAACAAAATTTACGGCAAATGATGTCACTTCGGCTGACATTTCCGCGTCGGTCAAAAGATTGACGGGTTTGTCGGTCGAGACTGGTGAATGTGTCCGCATCCTCAACGCCCTAGGCATTACCGCATCTGACGACAGCAAAACATTCACTTCCCCGTCATGGCGGCATGATATCGCTATCGAAGAGGATCTTGTCGAAGATGTCGCACGACACGCCGGATATGAAAATATCGCAAACGAACTGCCGCCGGCCTACGGTGCGGGTGAATATCAGAAAAATGAGCCTCGTAAAAAGCGTTTGCGTGAAACACTTGCCGACATGGGCTTTGACGAAGCGATCTCTTACAGTTTCATTGATACAAAGCACGACGGTATTTTTGAGAATATTCCTTGTCTTCTCGATGAAAAGATTGAGGATAAATACATTACGCTGCAAGATTCGGTGATCGACGGTGCCCTGCGAATGCGTTCGAGCATACTTCCCGGTTTGCTCGATGCGATCCGTCTCAATCTTAATTTTCAGCGTCGTGATCTAAAACTTTTTGAGATCGGCAAAGTCTTTGCCGCTCAAACGGGCGAGGATGATCTGCCAAATGAACGCGAATTACTGACAATTGCGGTAACAGGCGGCGAGATCAGCGAAGGCAAGGCGGTTATCGTCCGCGAACTCAATCTCTACGACGCTAAAGGTGCCTTGGAGGCGGCTTTTGATGCCGTTGGTATTTATAGC
>JBEBGA010000356.1:0-3030 GCA_040081695.1 Pyrinomonadaceae bacterium | reverse complement strand
GGTGCAGGCGGTGGTGCCCATTCGGCAACAGGTGCCGGAGCTTCGAACGGGATATCCACGGTCGGCTGGATCATCGTCGCCGGCTCGTCATAAACAGGAGCGGCTGGAGCCGGTTCTTCATAAACCTGTTCAGCGGCGGGTTGCTCTTCTGCCATCGCAAAAGGCGACGGCGGCGGTTCCGGTGCGATAAACGCCGGTGGTTCAGGCGACGGGATCTCGTCAGCGACAGGCTCGGACGCTGTTTCGTCACCGCCGAGTATTTCTTTCATCTCCGTATCGGACGCATACATCGTCTTTAACGGATCTGCCTGTTCGGGCAGATCAAGTACGTCATCCGGCGGAGCGATTGCTATCGACCCGACCGTCTGATGGATCTCAGGCTCATCAGCAGCAGCTTCCGCAACAGGTGCCTCGACTTCTAACACCGGTTCCGGTTCCGGTTCCGGTTCTGGTTCTGGTTCCGTATCGATCGGCGGAACCACGATAGGGCTTGCCGGCGTCGAGACGATAGTCGCATACGGGTCAAACGCCGGTTCGTCGTCCACCAAAGTTGCTCCGTCGATCTGACAGAACTTCATCGAATCTTCGTATGTCTTATCGCAAGTCGGGCATTTTTTCATAGTTTTATCCTGTCAGAGCCACCTGCGTTAGCGGGTGGGTTGTTGAAAGCTATCTACAAGCGTTAAACTGCTGAAACTTTTATACCTTTACGCCTAAACTAATTCAAGTTTGCTAAAGAAATAGGCGATCTCGATCACCGCGTTCTCATCCGAATCAGAACCATGAACCGCGTTTTCGCCGATCGAGGAAGCAAAATCCTTACGCAAAGTGCCGTCAGCGGCCTCCGCCGGATTTGTCGCTCCCATCAGCTCACGCCAAGCCGGAACGGCATCCTTTTTCTCTAATGCCAGCACGACACACGGCCCGCTCGACATAAATTCGGTCAGCTCGTCAAAAAACCCTTTGCCCGCGTGAACCGCATAAAAACCTTCGGCCTGTGTCCGCGTCTGATGGACAAGCTTCATCCCGCGGATCGTAAATCCGTTTGCCAAAATACGATCAACGATCTTCCCATGATTCCCCGCCCGAACCGCGTCAGGCTTGATGATTCCAAATGTTAAATTGCTCATTATTTTTTTATTGATGAAAACTTCATTACCACCTTGGTACATCTATCACTGCCGTGGCTAGAACGTCCCTGCAATGGAATGTCCAAGGTCATAAAACCATTAAATTTTGGTACCAGAAAGTTATTTACTTCCACCTCACAAAAAAGAGACGGGCTTCCACCAATCCTCAATGAGTAGGCACCTTCCGGGAGAACGAGGTAGTACTCGCCTTCCGAATTCGTTCTAGTTTCGAACTTATTATTTTTGTCATTTTCCGCAACAACAACAGTACCCGGTATGACTGCTCCGTTGAAATCGACAGTTCTGCCCTTTATACCCGTGATATCCGAGGAACCCAAGTCTGCGGGCCGGGCTTCAAGCACTTTTTTCTCCAACGTCTTTCTACAGTAGATGACCTTGGTCGCTGCGGTCCGAGCCAAAAAGCCGTCTGCCGTTATCCATAATTTATACGCCTTTGACACTCGCTCACCTTCAATGAACTTCGTCACAAAAACGTTTCGTTTTTCACTATCAGCCTCGAATACTTTGCCATTCGCAGCATCACCTTCTGGGATCTCAATGAATGAAACAAAAGCCTTTTCGATAGGTCTATTTTGCTCATCAACCAATTCAATACTAACCGTCCACTGCCCGCACATTTGTGGATATGCCGATACGATGCCGGCGACTAAAATCACGAAAACCCAGGAACTCAAATGTCGTAAAGTACTTTTCATACCTTAGCTGATTCTCACGCCGCCGAACGAGTTGCCAAAACCTCGACGATAGCCTGTCCAATATCCGCCGGTGATTGCACAACGCGAATTCCCGCTGCGGTCAATGCCGCCATCTTCTCTGCCGCAGTTCCCTTACCGCCCGAGATGATCGCACCGGCGTGGCCCATGCGGCGGCCCGGAGGTGCGGTCTGACCGGCGATGAATGCGACGATCGGTTTGGTGACGTTGTCTTTCGCGTAAGCCGCAGCGTCCTCTTCGGCGGTGCCGCCGATCTCGCCGATCATGACGATGGCGTCGGTCTCGTCATCTTCCTGAAACATTCGCAATGCGTCGGTGTGATTTGTCCCGATGATCGGATCGCCGCCGATGCCGATGGCGGTCGATTGGCCGAGGCCGAGAGCGGTTAGCTGGCCGACTGCCTCGTAGGTAAGCGTTCCCGAACGCGAAACGACACCAATACGTCCCTCTTTATGAATATGTCCGGGCATAATGCCGATCTTGCATTTGCCGGGTGAGATGATGCCGGGGCAGTTTGGGCCGATCATTCGTGTCGAGCGGGTCGAAAGATACTCGTTTGCCTTGACCATATCGGCGACCGGGATGCCTTCGGTGATGCAGACAACAAGCGGTATTCCGGCGTCGGCCGCTTCCATAATTGCGTCGGCGGCAAATGCCGGCGGCACATAAATTACAGATGCATTTGCACCGGTTTCCTTGACCGCATCCGCGACCGTGTTAAAGACCGCGACGCCTTCGTGAGTGCTGCCGCCCTTGCCGGGAGTGACGCCGCCAACGACATTTGTGCCGTATTCACGCATCGCCAGCATGTGAAATGTGCCTTCTTTCCCGGTTATGCCCTGGACGATCAGACGCGTATTTTTATCTACTAAAACGCTCAAGTGTTTTCTCCTGATTTGCTGTAAAAAGCGAAGCAAAAGTATAACACGCCGCACTTGAGCCTACGCAATTCGCCACCCTCAACTTTTTTTCTGAACTATTTCGCCGTTTATTACGTTTGCAAATTAGTTCAATAACCAGCGTGCGAAAGATCGCACACTCAAAGCCCATCAGTTTATGCGCGAAGTTTATTCATTTTATCTTGATGCCTTTTGGATCGCCGTCAAATCGATCCTCGAGCACAAACTGCGTGCGTTTTTGACGCTCATTGGCATAATTATCGGTGT
>JBEBGA010000355.1:0-3042 GCA_040081695.1 Pyrinomonadaceae bacterium | reverse complement strand
GTATTGAGGCTCACGCATTACCCAACCCGCTCCCGGCAAACAGTTTTGCGGGCTGTGATAGGTCGCCCCCGCACGCTGCGAGGCGTAATAGCCGACATAGATATTTGCGATGCGACCGTCAGCAGCGGTGTATTCGCGCATCGTGTAATCGGTCGTGCCAAGCACACTTTCGATCCCGGGTTCGAATTTGATGTCAATTCCCTTTTGCCTCCAATCGCCAAGCGTTGCCGGAAAAGTCGTGAGCGCCGTTCGCGGCACCGTGATTTCCGCACGATTTGCAAACCAGTTGATCGCGATGCCGCTCAGGACGAGGACGATGATCAGAGTTATCAATTTCGAATTTCGAATTTCAAATTTCGAATTTTCCAAAGCCCGGTCGCTATCGCTCTCGGTTCTGACCTTTTGCGTCTCAGCGTCTCTGCGGTTCAAAATTTTCTTTAGCAATAAATTGACGCCAAACAGCAACACAAGAGCAACGAGATAAACTAGCCAGCCCGACGCATCGTGCCACGTGCCTTCGGTCGCCTGTTTGCCATAATAATAGGTCATCACACCAGTGCCGGTGACGCGGGCGGCGTTGGTCAAAACGGCTATCGGCACTGCTGCGATCATCAAAACTACCGCTCGGATAAAATCAGCGGTCGAAAAGTTTCCGATCTTGCCTGATTCGTCGCGGCGTGTAAAGTACGCGAGTATCAACGCCAGCGTTACAAGCGTCATCAGGCTGCGAATGCCGCTGCATGCTTCGACAACCTCGAGAGAGATAGTTT
Source organism: Pyrinomonadaceae bacterium (assembly GCA_040081695.1). Lineage (GTDB taxonomy): Bacteria > Acidobacteriota > Blastocatellia > Pyrinomonadales > Pyrinomonadaceae > OLB17. Next base: position 2,272 of record JBEBGA010000355.1, on the reverse strand, counting down.
GTGTGCTGCCACGCGGCAAGATGTCGATGACATTTCCCTTTCGCACGGTCGGCACGCTAAACAGGCGTATTCCCCAAACCGCCATTTGCGACGCGTAGGTCTGCAAAGGCATGGCAATTCGGTTAAAGATGATCTGCGGTATTGGGATCGCGAGCAGCAGCAAGACGAACGGCACGGCAAGCAAATTTATGATTCTAATCCCAAAAAAGTAAATGATAACGCCAGCCGCCATCATTACCATTGAGACACGCTGCGTAAAAAGCTCAGCCCCAAGCACGCCGCCAAACAGCATCAATATCGCGAAAACGATCGCAATAATTCCGATCCACTTTGCCGGATCGGTAACTGACTTTTTTAGACTGTCCCATTCGCGCCAAACGATCAACCCGATTACAAACGGAACGAGCAATCCGTGCGAATAATTCTCATCCGACCACCAGTCGCGGCCGAGTTTGGCGAGGACGGTCGCGTACAGGAATAGAAACGCCGCCGCGAGAGCTATCGCTTTTGTTAGAGAATTTGAATTTGTTTGTGAGGTTTCGCTCATCGTGCCAAGGAGCTAAAAAACGGCGAATGCCTTTTCTTTTCCGTGATTACTTACTGCGGTCAGCGATCAGGTCGGCAAATTCGAGCAGCAAACCGGTATCGCGATCGATCTTTGCAAGTGCATCTGCGGCCTCACGGCGGACATTGTCTGCCATTTCCCGCGTCGCTTCGATACCAAAATGCCCCGGATACGTCGCTTTTTCTGCCACAGCATCTTTGCCCGCTGTTTTGCCAAGCGTTTCGGTCGCCTGCGTGACGTCGAGCAGGTCGTCGGTTATCTGAAAAAGCAGTCCGATCTTTGACGCGTATAGCTCAACGGCCGCAAGTTCTGCGTCCGACGCCCCGGCTATCATCGCACCCGCGATAGCCGATGTCGAAATAAGGGCTCCGGTCTTGCAGACATGAATATTTTCAAGTTCGTTAAGCGAGACCGTTCGCCCCTCAGCTTCGAGATCGAGTTGTTGTCCTGCGACCATCCCGCTCGGCGTTCCAGATGCCCTAGCGATCTGTGCAACCAGCTTTAGCCTAAGATCAGCCGACAAACCCTCGTCACTCGACACAACGGCAAATGCATGCGCGAGCAGTGCATCTCCCGCAAGTATCGCCGTCGCCTCGTCAAATTTTTTGTGGCACGTCTCGCGTCCGCGCCGCAGATCATCATCATCCATCGCGGGCAGGTCATCGTGTATCAGCGAAAACGTATGGATCATCTCGATCGCGGCTGCCGTTCGTACAAGCAGTTTTTCATCGGATCCAAACGTACGCCCGGCAGCAAACATCACGCCCGGACGGATCCGCTTGCCGCCCGCAAATATGCTCCAACGCATCGCTTCGTGCAAACGCGCTGGCTCGGTGGTCGCCGAGGGCAGCAGCTCATCGAGAGCCTTGTCCACAGTAGAGCTCACATCGAGCATAAATTTTTCGATCAGCGTCATTGAGTGCAGATTATCGGGCATTCGAGAGCATTTATCAAAAGCGGCGATTTTGCCAATTGCTTTTCGATAGGGTAGATTTTTCTATAATATGGCCGTCACCGCAGACGATTTTCGCAACGCTCTTTCCCGCTTTCCGAGCGGCGTTAACGTCGTCACCACCAAAGACGCCGACGGACGCCCGCACGGCATCACCGTATCGGCATTTTGCTCGGTCTCGCTCGCTCCGCCGTTGGTTTTGATCTGTATAGAAAAAACAACGCCCAGCCACGATGCATTTGCCGCGTCCGAGGTTTTTGTCGTTAATATGCTTCGCAAATCGCAGCAGCACCTGTCCGAACAGTTTGCCGCCCCGGCTGTCGATAAATTTGAGGATGTCGATTTTCGTACCGGTATCGATGGCGTTCCGGTGTTGAAAGATGCCCTCGCGAGCGTCGAATGCCGCTTGCGAAATGCCTATGACGGTGGCGATCATACTATCTACGTCGGCGAGATCGAAATGCTTACGGTCAACGAAGGCGAGCCGCTTGTCTATCATCAGGGCGATTACCGCAAGCTCGAAAGTTAACCAATGCGAATGTCACGCATCTTATCGCTAATTGTTTTGACCGCGATGTCAGCGGCGATAACCATCGGGCAAACGCCAACTCTTCGCTGGTACAAAGGCAACACGCACACCCACACGCTCAACAGCGACGGCGAATCTTCACCCGAAGACGTCGTCAAATGGTACCGCGACGCTGGCTACAATTTTCTCTTTGTCACCGATCACGAATTCATAACGCCCGTCACCC
>JBEBGA010000354.1:0-3045 GCA_040081695.1 Pyrinomonadaceae bacterium | reverse complement strand
GTGTGTTGCGTATGAATATCGTGCTGACCCGCGAGGCTTTTATCGAGTGGGAGGACTATGATCTGAACTCCTACCTCATGTGGATAACGATTCGGATATTAAACAAGTACGATCCGGATGCGCGGCAGCCTCTTATCGATCTAATACTTGATACGGCGGGCCAAAAAGGGACTGGCAAATGGACGTCGCAGGCGGCGCTCGATCTTGGCATACCTATTCCGACGATCGATGCGGCTGTAACGTCGCGTCAGATATCTGCGCAAAAGGCTTTGCGTGTCGAGATCGCCAAAAAGTTTCAGGCTCCGGCAAACGGATTCAAAGTCGTGCCTAGAGCTGAGCTCGAAGAGGTACGCTCCGCTCTGTATACCGGCTTTATTTTGGCGTATGAGCAGGGATTTTCGCTGCTTCGGGCGGCGTCGGAGGAAAATAACTACGGCCTCGAGATGGAAAAGGTCGCGGCCGTCTGGCGTTTTGGATCGATCATCTGGTCGAAGGTGCTTCACCAGATCAGAGATGCCTATGTTGCCGAGCCGGGGCTGAGTTCGCTGCTACTCGACGAGAAGTTTTCGGATATTCTTTACAAAAACGCGGCCGGACTTCGCAGGGTTGTGTCGTCGATGAGTTCGGCTCGTGTGCCCGCTGCGTCGCTCGGGGCGTCGCTCAATTATTACACGGCGTTTCGCACCGAGCGTTTGCCCGCGTTTCTTATTCAGGCCCAGCGTGACTTCTTCGGAGCGCATACATATCAGCGGATCGACAAAGAAGGAACGTTTCACACCGACGATTGGGAAGATCCGACGATCACTAAGCCCAAATAATTAGTTTAGGGTGAATGAAAAGATGCGCTCGATGGTCAGTTCGCCGCGAAACGTGAATTCGGCCGCCTCAGAATGTGGGCACGGTGGGTTTTCGAGACGTTCTTTCTCCTTTTTTTTTCGCATGTAAGCTCTCGCTTTGCAGTACTGCGCGTGATTTTCGATCGAATTTTCGGCCGATTCGACGGCGTGCGGCAAGTAGTCCAACGCGTAATCCATGGTATCGATCCGCTTTGCCATCGCATTGCCGTCTGCCGTTAGAAACTCGAGGATAAAGCGGCTATAGGTGAGTGAATCGCGCCAAAACTGCAGATGCTCATCGTCTGTCCAAAGCCCCGAAATCACCGAGAACGCCATGCCGTCCATCGTCATTATCCGAAAATGCTTGTGATTTATGAAAGGTTCCATCGAAAACGGTTCGGGCCGCAGTTTTCAGAGATAATATAATTCACACGACGGTCAGAAATCAATGGGAAAAGCGAGTCGAGCCCGCTGCCTGACCGGAAGTTCAGGACGGTACGGACCGAAGAGATCACAATATACTATTTTAGTGTGGATAAACGGTAGACATTTGAGTGATAATTATCTGAAACAGAACAGATGGAGGGCAAGAGCATGGCATATCCAAATATTTTCACAAAAGAGGTTTCGGATCGCATAATCGAACGGTTGAACTCGCTGACCCACGAATCCGAGCGGCAATGGGGCAAGATGGATGTGGCGAAGATGCTGGCACATTGCAACGTTGCGTATGAGATGATCTACGAACCGGAAAAGCATCCGAAGCCCGGGTTTCCAATGAGCTTGATCCTGAAGTGGTTTGTCGCGCCATTCGTCGTCGGCGACAAGCCCGCGAAAAAGAACAGCCCGACAGGCCCGCAGTTTATTATTAAATCGGATAAGGATTTCGAAGCCGAACGAGCGCGATTGATTGCACACATCGAAAAAACCCAACAGCTTGGCGAGGCTGAGTTTGACGGAAAAGAATCCCACTCATTCGGCGTGCTCAACAAAACACAGTGGAGCAATATGCTCTACAAGCATCTTGACCATCACTTGCAGCAGTTTGGAGCGTGACTGTTTAAGGCTACAGCCGAGCTGTGCAAAGTCTGGCCTGAATTTGTGAAAGACGAGCATCTGTCTAATAGCGGTTCTTGATGTCATTTGAATTATGCGGGAACTGCTCGCCGAAATTGCAAAATGCGTTGTCTGTCGAGAGCACTTGCCAAATCTGCCGCGACCGATAGTTTCGGTGAGTTCCGCGAGTAAGATCCTTATCATCGGACAGGCTCCCGGGCAGAAGGTTCACGATAGCGGCGTTCCGTGGGATGACAAAAGCGGCGACGAACTGAGGCGCTGGCTGGGCGTAACCAAAGAACAATTTTATGACACGAAGCTCTTCGGCCTGATGCCGATGGGCTTTTGCTATCCCGGCAAAGGCAAGTCAGGCGATCTGCCGCCAAGGCCGGAGTGCGCACCTCTTTGGCATGGGCAGTTCCTCGCTTTGATGAAAGATATTCGCCTGACCTTGCTCATCGGCCAATACTCCCAAAAACACTATCTTGGCGAACGCTTTCTGCCGACTTTGACTGAAAACGTACGAAATTTTCACACATTTATGCCAACCTTCATGCCGCTGGTTCATCCTTCGCCCCGAAACAGGATTTGGCAAAAGAAGAATCCGTGGTTCGAATCGGAGGTTGTTCCGGCCCTGCAATTGTGTGTATGTGATATTATGGTGGCGAACAAACTTTAAGGGGGAATTATGACAATTGAAAAAGGAACAAAAGAAGATCCGTGGATGCTCAAAACTCCACCGCTTACGTCTGAGTATTTGATGTACAAAGATGAAAAAGACGGCCGCGAAGTGATCGTTTGCGTTGTCGGCAAGACGACGTTGCTGTACGACTATCGCTGTCTCGCCGACCTTCATGCGATGCTCAAGAAACACGGCGATTGGATGGAACTCGGCAGTGCCGACGAACAAAAACCCGCAAAACAAGGAACCGTCGAAGCCTGGGGACGCTCCGAAACCAACCCCAACGGCGGCTGGTACGGCCTCAAAAAAGGTCTCCGCGGCCGCTTCGGCATGTACGTCCCACCGCTAATGGAACACCTCGGCCTAGCCGAAGTAACCCACGACCCCCGCGGAAATAAAATGCGGGCGATCTAATCCTACCCGGACCCAAAAATAGCAGAATGCGAGTTATGTTGGGTGTTCACATTTATC